>JASHRE010000881.1 GCA_030037515.1 Candidatus Sulfotelmatobacter sp. | reverse complement strand
ATCCTGCTCAGCATTCTGATAACAAGCGGATGCCAATCCGAAGCCAAGCGTTACGACCTCAAGGGTCAGGTGCTCGATAAGAATCCCGCCACCAACGAGATCACGGTGAAACATGGCGACATTCCTGGCTTCATGCCCGCGATGTCGATGTCGTATCCGGTCAAAGATCAAAATGGATTCCGCCAGGTCGAACCGGGAGATGTTATTAGCGCCAAGGTGGTCGCAGCGAACAACGGAAATGCGTATTGGCTGGAGGACGTCCGCATCACCGATGAGAGTGGACGCAAGACCGTCAAGCCCGGTACCGTGCACCGCCTGGATGTGGGAGACCATGTTCCCGATTTGACTCTGGTGAACCAGGATGGGAAATCTTTCCGGCTCAGCGACTTCAAGGGTAAGGCGGTGCTGGTCACGTTCATTTACACGCGCTGCCCTGTGCCCACTTTTTGTCCACGCTTGAGCAGCCAATTCGCAAGGATTCAAGACGATCTTGCAAAGACGCCCGACAATTTTGCGAGAACGCACCTTGTGACAATCAGCTTCGACCCCAAGTATGACACTCCGCCGGTGCTCCGCAAGTACGGCCTCGCGTATCTGGACAACGACCCGGCGGGGTTCTCGCATTGGGACTTTGCCTCGGCCAATCCAGGCGACCTGCGCAAGATTGCCGATGCCTTCGGGCTTGAGTATTTCGAAGAGGACAACCAGATTTCGCACTCGATGGTCATCGTTCTCATCTCTCCCGAGGGGACGGTTGCGAAATATTGGTCGACGGAATGGACAACCGCCGAACTGGAAGAAGGGTTGCGTCAACAGGCAAAGACGGCCTCCGCGCCCCGACAGCGGCAAGGGCAAAGGAAGGCGGGATGAATCGAATGATGGGATACGCGATCTTCTTGGCCGCTGTTTCTGCTCTTGCCTTGCTGTTGACTGCATGTTCGCCGAGCGCATCGGCACAAAGAGGCCAGGAATTGTTCGATCTTCATTGCGCCTCTTGTCATGAAGATCCACCTCCGGACCTGAAGAAGCAACCACCGAAACTGGAAGGCTTGTTCCAAGCGAAATACCTTCCCAGCGGAGCCCCGGCAACCGACCAACAGGTTCGGAAAACAGTCATCGAGGGGCTGAGAACAATGCCGGCATTTGACCAACGGCTAAGCGACCAGGATCTCAACGACCTGCTCGCCTATCTTCACACGCTGCATTGAGGACGTTATGCGACCTGTCGTACCGGTGATGCTTGTGGCATTGACCTTGACGGCCACCAGCCAAGCGCTAGAGGGACGGAACTTCACTGCCGTTGAGGCGGAACGATACGACAGGCTGACCCATGAACTCATCGCTCCTTGTTGCTGGCGCGAGCCTATCGCCATTCACCGCTCGCCTGAAGCCGTGCAGATGTTGGGTGAGGTCGAGGAACTCGTTCTTGAGGGACATTCCGAAGCCGAGATCAAGAACATCTATGTGTCTCGCTACGGGCCGCGGATTCTCGCGGACCCGCCAGGAAACGCTTGGTATTGGCTCTACGTCATTCCTTTCGCGCTGCTGGTCAGTCTGTTGCTTGCAGCATTAGTTCGCCTGCCTTCGCTGGTGGCACGAACTCCACCGCCGAGCAACGCAGCACCAGGCCATTTACTCGCACAGGTGAGGACAGAGACAGACAACAGTTGGTGAAGAAGAAAGAACGAAACAAACGGAAATCGCGATGGAGATCGCACAAAAGGAGGACATAGGACATGCCAGATCGACGAGAAGCGATGAAGGCGATGGGAATAACCGACCTTGAACCTAGCCATGGCGGACCATCCGGATCTTGCGAAACTATCCATCCGGCGAGTGAAGCAAAAGAACTCCCCGGGCCAACCGAAGGCAGAATTGGCGAAAGCAATCGATGCGCGATTCGGCAGCTTCTCTGCATTTCAAGAACAGTTCACAAAGGCGGCCACCGGCGTATTCGGCGGTGGTTGGGCATGGCTGAGCCTTGATGACAAACATCGGCTTTCGATTGAAACCAGAAACCAGTCCAAATCAGGACAGCCCGTGGATGGCTGGAAGAAACCCGATTCTCGGCACTGAAGTTTGGGGGCATGCCTACCACTTGAAATATGAAAATGTTCGCGCCGAGTACGTTTCCGCCTTCTACAAGGTCATTTCCTGGGATTTCGCCAAGCGGCGGTTTCAGGATGCATTGCGGGCGGGATGACATGGCCGATTGTGTGCGACTTTCAGATCTTGAACTGGGCGAGAGCGCCGTAATTGAAGAGCTTGCTCTTTCGGTATCAGAGCGACAGTTTCTGACGCGCTTCGGTTTCTTCGTTGGAGCAGAGGTCAGGTGTTCTCGGCGAGCCCCTCTTGGAGACCCAATCGTCTACTCGCTCGACGGTTCAGAAATCGCTCTCCGAGCCGAAACCGCGCGCCGCATTCTCGTGTCGCGTGTCGAAGCAAAGCGATGAACGACATCGTATGAATCACCTCATGCCCACAATCGAGCTCTCCCCCCCAAGACCTCAGCAACCGATCCGAACTGTTGCCTTGATTGGCCCTCCTAACTCCGGAAAAACCACGTTGTTCAATCGGCTCACCAATCTTCGGCAGAAAGTGGGCAACTACCCCGGTATCACGGTTGAACAACACACCGGCATCATCCTGTTGCCTGGTCATGAGGTGGCGGTCGTCGACCTGCCCGGAGTGTATAGCCTCGACCCGCACTCCGAGGATGAGCGGGTTGCGGTAACCGTATTAAGCGGCGGTATGAATGGTGTACCCAGGCCAGATGCCGTTTTGCTCGTGCTGGACGCGACCAACCTCGCGCGCCAGCTCACGCTGGCAGCGCCCGTGATTGCTCTGGGGCTTCCCACCCTTGCTCTACTCAACATGGGGGATCTGCTGGCAAAACGCGGCGGATCGATCGACGCGGTAAAGCTGGCTGGTGAATTGGGAATTCCCGTCGCCATCGTCAGTGCGACACAAGGGACTGGACTAAGCGCGGTCGAGAACTTCTTGCGACAAGCGAACGAGCCGGGTCGGACGACGACTCTGCCACTGGTCCAGGATTTCAGAGAATGTCGAAGGTGGGCGGCTGAGGTCGCGCGACAGTCCGACTATCTCGCTCCGCTTCCTCCCGCCTGGACCCGCCGGCTTGACGACCTTGTTCTTCACAAAGTCTGGGGTCCGTTGGTTTTCATGATCGTCGTGGGAGCCGTTTTTCAAACCGTCTTTGGCATAGGCCAGCCTCTGAGCAACGCCTTGCAGGGACTTCTGGCGGATCTTGGACAAAAGGCCGGCTCATTCATCTCGAACGGTTTTCTTCGATCCTTACTATTGGATGGAATCTGGAAGGGGGTGAGCGCGGTGCTCGTTTTCCTGCCACAGATCCTCGTGCTTTTCCTCTTCATTGGCCTGCTCGAAGACTCCGGCTACCTCGCCAGAGCCGCCCTGATCGCCGACCGTACGATGCACAGCGTCGGGCTGAACGGCAAAGCGTTCATTCCCTTATTGTCGGCCTACGCATGTGCGGTTCCGGCGATTATGGCCAGCCGT
The DNA here is from genome assembly GCA_030037515.1 of Candidatus Sulfotelmatobacter sp. Lineage (GTDB taxonomy): Bacteria > Acidobacteriota > Terriglobia > Terriglobales > Acidobacteriaceae > Sulfotelmatobacter. The sequence continues at coordinate 1,996 of JASHRE010000881.1, read as the reverse complement.
ACAATCGAAAACAAACGGGACCGCCTGGCGACGATTCTGGTTGCTCCATTCATGACCTGTTCGGCTCGTTTACCCATCTATACATTGTTGATCGCAGCATTCATTCCGGAACGCCCAGTTGCGGGGGTTCTCCTGGGGACACGTGCCCTCGCGATGCTGTTGCTTTACGTCCTCGGCTTCGTCGCCGCTACCACCACCGCCAAGCTTTTAAAATCGTCAATACTCAAATCGACGGCGGCTCCGTTCGTTTTGGAACTTCCGGAATACCGATGGCCCACATTGCATTCCATCAGTCTGCGATTGATGGACCGCGCGCGGGTGTTCTTACAACAAGCCGGAACCGTCATACTCTGCGTCTCGGTTGTCGTCTGGGGATTGATCAATCTCCCACTTCACCATGGACAACCGCCCGAATTGGAGCAGAGCGTCGTCGCTCGCCTCGGACATTTCATCGAGCCGGCAATCCATCCGCTGGGATTCAACTGGAAGATTGGGGTTGGGCTTTTGACCTCCGTGGTCGCCCGCGAGGTTATTGTCGGGACGCTAGGAACGCTTTATGGCACCGATCCGGCAACGCAATCGATGTCGCTGCAAACGGCTCTCCAGCACGATCTGAACTTTTCGGGAGCAATGGCACTTCTGGTGTTTTTCGCCTTCGCGATGCAGTGCACCTCGACGCTGGCAGTGGTCCGTCGTGAAACCAATTCCTGGAGCTGGCCTATGATCCAGTTCATATATATGACCGCGCTTGCCTTCATCGCAGCTTTGATTGTGAATCACGCACTCTCGGTATTGAACTAGCGTTTCCCGATAATGGCAGGAGTGTCGGACTCAGAGCCACTTCTTACAAAAGTGCCCAAAGTGACCTCCGCCTGCCGGGAAAACAGCGTACCAAGGATCGGCGGTCCGGCCGGCCCCGCCAAGTACCCTAAAAACGACTGCGTGAACCGAGCCTCGAGAAACTCAGCCAGCTTTGCTGCAGCCCTGAACCGAGAAAACGACGCCAGTTCCTTGAACGCCTCCGTCAAGGCATGCGAGAGACCCCAGATGGTTCGCGATTGAAACTCCTCACGCTTCGGGTCGAAGTACAGATCGGGCACAGTCCGGGCAAGATGCTTCGGCGCTTCCAACTTGCCCTCCACGAACGCCTCATGGATGACTACCTTCGCGGTGACATCGGTAAGTTCGCTTCTCGGCCATGCTTCCACCTGCTTTTGGATGGGTTCGAAGTTCCGCGGCATCCGGTCGACGCCGACCGAAACGCAGTCGATCGCGAAAACGACTTCGAGTGTTTGCGGGGAGTGGAGTGAACACACCAGGGACGATGTTTCTAAACTATGGTGATATCAAGGCGCGAGTTCTTCAGACGGATGATGAGGATTCCGAATCAGAAGAACCGGGTTGGTCAATGCGGATGAGCAAGCTCAGTCCACGGTCCAACTGAATCGTAGCCGCTGAAGTCAGAGTATTAGTATGGCAGTAGCCATTCATCGAGATCTTCGCGGAGAACTGATGACGAAACACAATTCGCGTGCCTCTGCCACGATTTCCTTCCTTCCTAAATCCAGGCCAACAACCCGCCGCCAAGCCATTCAGGGCGCGCTCGCTCTCGCCGCTTCGTCTCTCCTGCCGGGATGCGGTGGTGGCGGCAGCAGCGGATCCGGTTCGGGCAGCAATCCCCAGCCCACGCCTTCCGGATCGATAACCCAAGCCTCGCTCTCGGTGACGGCAACCGCGGTAGGGTCGATGGGCGCCTCGTTCGCCGGACTTTCCTACGAGAAGAGCACGCTCTACGAAAATCCTTACCTGTTCACGGGCACAAACACGAATCTGGTTGCGCTTTTCCAGCTCCTCGGCAAGAGCATTCTGCGCATCGGCGGAAACTCGGTTGACCGCAATGTGTGGACGCCAACCGGCGCCGGACAAACCGAAGGACAGATCGCGCCCAGCGACGTGGATGCACTCGCCGCTTTCGTGAAAGCCACAGGCTGGCAAT
>JASHRE010000880.1 GCA_030037515.1 Candidatus Sulfotelmatobacter sp. | reverse complement strand
GGTCAGGAACTGCATGGCCTTGCGCACACGCTCGGGTGTCGCCGTGAGACCTTCGCGTTCAGGATTTTCGCCAAGCCGCACGAGCATTTCTCGAACGAGATCTTCAAAGCTGGCGCTGGTCAAAGTGGCTGGTTCGGCTTGTTGCATCGATAGCGGGTTCATTTGTTTCGGTCCGTCACTTTCCATGTCGGCCGATTCTATTTGCGCAGGGGATTCGGGCCGCTAAACTCGAACGAATTCATCATGGTCTCTTCGAGCCTCACCCGTTCCAGATGAGCCTGCGCGAAGCCGCGCTGCAAAATTTCGAAGATCCCAACACAGAGATTTTCCGTCGTGGGCACAATTTGAGTAAATTCTTGCATTGTATTCAAATTCTGCAAGTTATAGCGACTGAGTACTTCCCTTTCGACGAAACCATCGAGATCGACCAGATTGCAAACCATGCCCGTGCGCCGGTCCACCGGCCCGCTGACTGTGACTTCCAGCGTGTAATTGTGGCCGTGACCATGGGGGTTGTTGCATTTGCCATACGTCTCCCGGTTCTCGGCTTCAGACATTTCCGCGCTGTGTAGGCGGTGCGAAGCCGAGAAGCGATAGCGGCGATTGAGATAAGCGATCATTAGGGGGCTCGAGTTGCGAGTCGTGGTCCCGAGTTCTATTCCTCTCCGTAAAAATCGACGAACAAATCCGGCGTTTCGTACACCCGCACGCGATGGAGCCGCGCCTGCCGCAGCTTCGTTTCAAGCCGCTCCCAGATCGCGATCGCGAGGTTCTCTGTCGTCGGAATGTTCGAGAAAAATTCGGGAACTTCTTTGTTCAGGAAGCGATGGTCCATGGCGTCGAGTACTTCCCGATGCATGATGTCTTTGAGCTGTCTCAGGTCGACCACGAATCCGGAGCGAGGGTCGACTTCGCCTTTCACTGTAACTTCCAGCGTGTAGTTGTGCCCATGTCCGTTGGGATTGCCGCATTTCCCGAAAACGCGGCGGTTTTCTTCCGCGGAGAACTCCGGGTTGTGATAGTAGTGCGAGGCGGAAAATTCGGCTTTGCGAGTCAAATAAACCATGGAAACTAGTTCCCAGTTGTCAGTTAAGTCAGTGGCCAGCTGCCAGCTTCTCCGAGTATGTGCGACCCTTCCAGGGCACGTTGCCCCTGGCATGCGCTCGGTTCGAGCGCAGGAGCAAGTAGGCGAACATCGGCATGCCGAAGACGGACGACAGAAACTTCTTTCCAACACTGAAGTCCGACCGAACAAGCCGACCAAACATAAAGAAAAACGCGGGAATGAGGATCGAGTCCCACCACCAATGACTCCCGTACACAAACGTCCAAGACAGCAGGAGCCAGGCACCACCCCACATAATAAGTATCTCTGCCGCGAGCCAGCCTGGCCGGGAAAACAATAACGCCAGATTCTTTGTCCAGCCGTCGCGAAGCTGGGTCCAATTGCGGTACATCCGGGTTCGAACCGCGTCAGCTGCATACCGAAAACGAACCTTCTTGTCGGCAGCTTTGAACCTGCGCGCCAAAGCTACATCTTCCAGAATTTCACCGGCAATCGCAGCGTGACCTCCCACCGCATCGTAGGCTTCGCGGCTGACCAGAATATATTGCCCATTCGCCGCCGCCACCGGTGAGTTCGGATCGCTCACCTTCAATGGCGGATACTGCCGCGCCAATTCGGCAAACACAACCGGCAAGACAGCCATCTCCCAAAAAGTGACAGCGATCTGCTTCGGTGAATACGAAAGCATATCTACGCGATACTCCTCGGCTTCTGCAAGCGCTCGCTCCAGCGACCCGGGCAAATGAACCGTGTCGGCATCGGTGAACAGAAGCCACTTGCAGCGGGCGCGATGCACGCCTGCGGTAATCGCGTTATTCTTGCCCGTCCAGCTGGGGGGCAACGGCCCGGCGTCGACCACGCGCAGTTTCGACTCGGGTGCCGCTGCAAACGATGCAGCAATCTCGCGCGTGCAGTCCGTCGAGTGGTCGTCAACGACGATGATCTCGAAATCAACCCCTCTCTGCCACACTAGCGACTCAAGACACTCGCCAAGGCTCACTTCCTCGTTCCGAGCAGGAACGATCACCGACACGCCGGGCGTAACCCCTTCCGATTTGCGTCGAACTGTTTGATTCGCGGGCACGGGACGAATCTATTATTATAGCTACGTGCGACACGTCGCCTTGCCTTCCGCCGTTTTCTTTTCCATACCGTTGTTGGTCCTTTCCGGCTGTTACAGCGGAACGCGGCCGCCGCGAATCGGTTCGCAGGCGCCCGATTTCACCGTTCAGGATTCTCAAGCGAAGGTTACGCTGAGCCGGTACCGCGGGCAGGTCGTGGTTCTGAATTTCTGGGCGACGTGGTGCGCGCCGTGCGTGGAAGAGATTCCCTCGCTGGTCGAGATGCAGCGCCAAATGAAATCCAGGGGTGTGATCGTGATCGCTGTCAGCGTGGACGTGGACGAAAATGCCTACAGGCAGTTCGTCAAAGATCACAACGTGAATCTGCTCACCGTCCGCGATGCCGGTCAGAAAAGCAATCAACTCTATGGCACCTTCAAATTTCCCGAAACGTACGTGATCGACCGCGAAGGTGTCATGCGGCGAAAGTTCATCGGCGCGGTCGACTGGACGGCGCCCGACGTCACAGAATTCCTGGGGAAACTCTAACCGAAGTGGTTTTGGGTGCGAGGCTGAATGCGCCGCGGGTTACTCTTTCTAGCGTTGCTTGTCAGCTTATATTGATTGTTGGCCTCCCGTTATCCTTTGCCGTTGACGCCAGTCCCGGAGACAGACCCTTGACTTCGCGCGTTGCACAGCAGGATGGATTCACCGTGGTCGGGATCACCGCGCGCACCAGTAACGCCCGCGAGGCGACGGCCGACGCTGTGATCGGAAAACAGTGGACGCGGTTCATGCAGGAGGGCTTGCTGGTTAAAATTCCAAACAGGGTGGATCATTCGATCGTTGCCGTGTACACCGATTATGCGGGTGATCACAATGGCAACTACACGTTCGTTCTAGGAGCGAAGGTAAGCTCGTCGGCAAACGTGCCCGAAGGCATGGCCGCTAGGAAGGTTCCAGCTGGACGCTACGCCGTCTTCACGTCGGAGAAGGGGCCCGGGCCAAGGGTTGTACCGGAACTCTGGATGAAGATTAACTCGCTTCCAAAATCGGCGACCGGTGGGGACCGCCTGTACCGTGCAGATTTCGAGATTTACGACGAGCGGGCTGCTGATCCCGAGAGCCTGCAGGTGGATGTGTATGTCGGAATCCGATGATGCTCGCTCTACACAACCAGGCTAAACATCACACTTTGCAGTGAAAATCACCTGTGGGCGTGCATAAAACTTGAAATCGAGGAGTGTGGAGATTCAAGCACTTATGCGTCAGTGGTCCACACAAGCTGAAATCCGAAGACTGGCGCAAAAGACGAAATTTCCCCAACCAGTTTCGGCCATCGGGAGAAGGCGCTAGGGCGGGATTTCCCGTATGCCAACGTCCAGCAGGGTACGAGTGGTTCCGTCCAGCTTGATTTCAAGGAGCTTGGAGCTGTTTCGGCCGTGCGGGACGGATACTGTCCACGCCAACGCATCAATTGCAACGCCCGTGCCTGGCTCAACTTGCGAGTGGCTCGTTAAAACGAAGTCGCTCGCGCCGCAGGCGCTGCCGCGCTGGTAAGGGTCGGCAGCCGGGATGCCCACCGTCAGTCACATTCCAAACCTTTTTTGGCTGGAGGTTCGCGACCTGTGCATACATCGGACAAACGGCACTCAGAGCAATGTGAAAGGCCCAGCCACAAAAGGCTGGGCCTACCGGCGAGAGGTTGTATTTACTGTTGAGCCGTTCCGGGCAAAAGTCTGCCGTTATCAGTTTCGATCAGCAGCAATTCATCCCCGTCGTTGACGGCGACAGTGTTGAAATTTAGCGTCACGTCCAGGGCCGAGGCCTTGATTTGCATGGTCCCGGTGCAGTCCGCCTTTTCAGTGTATGTGCCCGTGACGTTAGCCGTACCAGTGTCGAGGGCCACGCTGTAACTTACGATGCCAGTAATGGTTCCCTTTCCGTTAAGTGTCAACTGGCCGACCAAAGACTCCAACCCCGGGTAAAGCGTAGCAAGGTTAAGGGCAAGTACTTCCTCTTTTCCTAGCACGCATGTGCCCGGGAGAGCGAACCCAGGCTGGTCATAGTTCTCTTTGGTTGCGATCATCTGAAAGCCCTTATTGCCATCGTCGAGGACGATGTTGAATTTCGTGGGGCCATCCGTAACGGCCTCACTGCTAAATGTTAAGGAACCCGTACAGTCCTTTGAGATCGAGTAGGTGCCTGTGAAGGTCCCCGTAGAAATGGCTCCCGTATCGCTCATGGTCCACAAACCAGTCAAATTCCCCGTGCCATCTGCGGTGATCTGCCCGACAACATATTTCACGGCTGGCTCGCCGCCAACTCTCCCATGGGAGTATCCGTAGGTGCCCTTCAGAGTTGCGTTCGAACAAGTGGCCGACGATGGAACGGCAGCGAGCACTGTTACGAACAAGAACGCGACGGCTAGAAGGAGCGTTTTCTTTCCATTAGGCGCTTGGGTTTGAATACTGAGTGACTTTGCTGTGCAATACATGGCACTTTTCCTCCTCTTGAGATTTGAGCGGGAGATTATCTATCTTTGGACGCCCCGTTGCGTCCGCGCTAGGTTCCGGGTTAAAGACAGCGCACTCCCTTTCCGCGCGCTGGCTGAAACGACGCCGAAGATTTGCGATTTCTGACCTTACCCCAAGCAGGCTGATCAGCCCATGGCGCCGCGTTTTGGCCAGCCACGCCTGCCGTTTGCTATACTTGCTGCGCCGCGGGACACGTCCACGGCTAGGTCCACGTGCAACTTTCGTGGTATTGATTCGGCAGCCCCTTCCCCACAAAAATCCTGGATCGCCGCAGGCGCATATTTCCATTGCGCTGGTGAAGCTAGCGAATTTGGCGTTACCGCCTCAAGCGGCGACTGATGGCAACTAACGGCAAATAGCGACAAACTGAGGAACAACAGTCGGATATATGGCCTCGATGGGGAAGATTGGCCCGGGCAACGGGGTTCGCTCCGAATCATCGCCCGCTTCGCTTGGGGCTGGGGGACGCCGGCTCGATTCCTGGAAGGCGATTGCACAATATTTGGGTCGCGATGTTCGTTCGGTACAGCGCTGGGAGCAGCACCGCGGACTCCCCGTGCATCGGGTTCCAGGTCAAAAGGGCGCAGTGGTCTTTGCTTACGAGCACGAGTTGGACAACTGGCTTCGCTCCGGGCGGATCGAGGAGAGCGCCTCCAGTACGGAACAAACTTCGGAATCCGCGGTTGAAACCCCCGATTTCGAGCCTGGGGCTTCTACTCAGGCCATTGCCCCTTCTGCGTCCGGCGGCGCGAAGATTTGGCTCTTCTCAGTTCTCATCATCATCATCCTCGTTTCTGCAGTTCTGGCGGTCCGACTGAATATCCGTCCAAAAGCTGCCTCCGGCGAAGTACAATCGATCGCCGTTTTACCTCTGCAGAATCTTTCCGGAGATGCGTCGCAGGAGTATCTGGCCGACGGCTTTACGGAAGAGCTGGTCACTGAGCTTGCTCAAGTGCATTCGCTGCGCGTCATTTCGCGTACTTCGACCATGGTCTACAAAGCCAGCAAGAAGCCCCTACCTCAGATTGCAGGCGAATTGCACGTTAAATACATTCTTGAAGGCTCAATCGCGCGTGATGGACAACATGTTCGCGTTACAGCACAGCTGATCAATGCCGCAACCGACACCCATCTGTGGGCACGAACCTACGAGACCGAAATGAAAGATATCTTCGGCATCCAGAGCCAGATTTCCCGGGCTATTGTGGATGATGTACAGGTCCGGCTTTTTCCTGACGAGCAGGATCGCCTTGCCCACGCTCCGGCAGTCGATCCCGAGGCACACGATCTTTATCTAAAAGCGGAATATCAGTTCGGCGAGCAGACTCCTGCATCGATCCGGCAGAGCCTTGCACTCTACAAAGCAGCGGCAGCAAAAGACCCATCCTTTGCCCCCGCCTATGTCGGAATTGCGCTGGCGGAAACGGCGCTGCTCCAGATCACGGCTGAAGGTCCCGACGAATCGTTTCGCCGCGAGCAGGAAGCGCTTAACCAGGCCCTGGCCATCAACCCGCATTTGGGGGAAGCGCGCGGCATGCTTGCCTCACTCGCTTACAGCCGCGATTGGGATTGGCCTCGCGCGGAGCACGAATTCAGGCTGGCGCTCGCCGATGGCGCTGGCGCGCCCACCGAGCAGCGCTACGGCTCCTATCTAGTCAGCCGCGGCCGCTTCGAAGAAGGCATGGCGCATCTCCAAGATGCCCTCGAACTGGATCCGTTGGGCAGGTCGCCCCGCGTGAATCAGTTTTTCGGCTTTTACTTCCAGCGACGCTACGCTGAGGCACGGCAGCAGCTGAACGAAATTTTGTCGGGTAGCCCGGATTTTTTGGCGGGGCATCTGCTTCTGGGTCTGGTTTCCTACGTGCAACACGACTGCGCGGAAGCCAGCGCTCAAGCCGGATGGTCGGAAAAGCATTTTCCCGCGCCAGTCGCCCAGTTTGAACTGGCCCTCGCGGCGGCCTGCGCCGGGGATACGATTGCTGCCCGCAGACACCTCGAAATAGCTACCAACGCGAAATCCGGAACCTTTGCCTCTCCCTACCAGATTGCCCTGGGATACGCCGCTATTCACGATAAGCAAATGGCGCTAAGTTATCTGGAGAAATCTGCCGATAGCCGCGAACCACAAATTCTTTATTTGCTGGAGGAACCGATTTTCGATGAGATCCGCGCTGATTCGCGCTATGTCGCGCTAGAGAAGCGAGTCGGATTATTGCCAACATCCTGACGGCACTAGTCAACCGATGTCTTCTCTGGCATAGTTCCTTCTGGTGCCGCAGCGAAAATCGCGTTCCTCATGCCGGATTTGCCGGGGGTTCGACTCGGTAACCAAGCATCCGGAGTGTGCGGATCGTGAATGTTTTCGTCATGCAGCTTGCTAAAATTCCTGTTTGCTTCACACTGATCCGTTTCTTGGTGCAACGTGTCAGCAACTGGCGATCACAACACCGGCATTAAGTCGAAATCGTTTGGTTCGATCAGGACGTGGTTGAGTGCCAGTTCACATGTTCTAACGGACGTTTTTCTGGAGTCGCGAGGATCTATCTGAGTCACGATGACTTACACAAAATGGCACAGACCCTGAAAGGTTTTCCCCGCACTCCGAGCGATGTCCGAGACGTGGAATTGGGAACTTTCAATCCGAAGCACGCTGATGGGGTGTGCGTCTGCGCTGCTTTTGTAGGATTCGGTGGGCCACGTGTTTATGAAGGTCAAGCTTTGGGGAGACGCCTGCAAAGGGCCGGGAGAACCCGAGTCGGTTGCCTTGTTATTTCCGGTTGAAGCTGCGGCCATCGATTCGTTTCTGACACAGGTTCGTTCGATGGACACGGAACAGATCGGCGCAACCGCTTTTCTTGCGGTGACCACTTAATTAGCTCGGTGAGTGTAATTGTTCGTCAACTCACAGGCTTCATGCAGAGACATCTGAGAGAAGCGACAGCCTGCTCAGGCCTAACCGATCACTTCAAAGAAGAGGCACTCCCGGGGGTGGGTCCTCTCCTCGTCTGTTTTGCTGTCACGGGGCCTCAGATGCGGTCCGCGGGTGTCGCCACGTGCTTCCGCGAGTTGAGTCAGTTCTTAAAAGGCTCAGGCCTGCCGATTAGTTGGACCCAAGAGTTTTGAATCAAAACGCCTGGGTGAGCCATCGAAACTGTCCAGAGTCGACCAGCACGTTTTTACCCCTCCACCCCTCGACCTAAACCAACAAAGTGTGAGCCAACATTCTTTCAAGGAGAAACCCACATGAACAGTCTTGATTCTTTGTTAAAACGTAACAAAGATTTTGCTGCCAGTCAGTCTGCCGCGCGCGAGCTTATGCCCCGTGCGCTACCGAATGTAAAAGCAATCATTATCGGTTGCGCTGATATGCGTGTCGATCCCGCTCATGTACTTGGAATCAAACCTGGCGAGGCCGTCGTGATGCGTAACATCGGCGGTCGAATCACTCCAGGGTTGTTGGAGCAGTTGGGCCTACTCGGAAGAATCGGTGAGGTTGCCCAAGCGATTCCTGGAGGTGGCGGGGAGTTTCATCTCATCGTGATGCAGCACACCAATTGCGGCATCACGTATCTCGCCGGCGATTCCTCCATGCTATCGCGCTATTTTCAAATACAGGAAGGGGAACTCAAGAACAAAAAAGTCACCGATCCCCGTGCGGCGGTTGCTGTCGACGTCGCCCTTCTCCGGGCGATTCCCGCATTGCCGGGAGATTGGCTCATATCAGGCCTAGTTTATGACGTTGCCACCGGACTTGTTGAGATCGTCGTGCCTCCCGCGGCGGTCCGCGCCGCGGCGTAGTATCCATGCATCATTGAAGCGCCCTGCTTCGACCGCTGGGTGCCGAAGCCTGCGGTAGCCCTAAATTGCGGCTTCACCCATTGGAGAGATTCCGCTCCCGGCCGTCAAAAGAAAAGGCCCATCCGCGGCGTAGCGTGATGGGCCCTCACCTGTGTTTGAGCCTTTTTTCCGCATCATTACAACTCGGCCACGCACGGCGTCTCTTACCAAGGATCAACGAAAGCTCGCAGACGAGGTTTAGGCCGAGAAGAACGGCATGTCACCCGCCAAGGTCTTAGAAGGTCTTATAACCGGACATTCCTGAGCCGCAGCGCGTTGGCGATTACCGAGACCGAACTGACGCTCATCGCGGCGGCGGCGAAGATGGGGCTCAGCAGCAATCCGAAAAACGGGTAAAGCGCGCCGGCGGCAATCGGCACACCAATCGCGTTGTAGATGAAGGCAAAAAAAAGATTCTCCCTGATGTTGCGCATCGTGGCCTGGCTGAGTTTTCGCGCGCGCAGGATTCCGGAAAGATCGCCCTTCACCAGAATGATACCGCCGCTTTCCATCGCCACGTCGCTGCCTGTCCCCATGGCGATGCCGACGTCGGCGTGCGCGAGCGCAGGCGCGTCGTTGATACCGTCGCCGGCCATGGCAACGACTCTTCCCTGTCGCTGCAACTTGCCGACGACTTCAGATTTGCGCTCGGGCAAGACTTCGGCTTCGAATTCATCGATGCCGATGGTACTGGCGATGCGTAAGGCCGTGATCCGATTGTCGCCAGTTAGCATCAGCACACGAACACCCCGCTTTTTCAATTCGCGCACCGTATCCGTCGTTGCAGCTTTGAGCTGATCGGCAATGCTGAGGGCGCCCATGTACTGGCCGTCCACTGCCACACAGAGGGTCGTATCTCCCGGGTAAGATCCAGAAATCACCTCTGCCTTTTTCAGGATTCCCTCCTCGACCATCATCCGCACGCTGCCCAGGGCAACCTTGTGACCATCCACAACACCGGTGACGCCCCTGCCGGCGATCGCTTGAAATTCTTTCGGCGGCGAAAGTTTGAGCCCTTTCTCCGCGGCAGCCTCCACCACCGCGGCGGCCAAGGGATGTTCGCTAGCCGATTCCAGGCTAGCTGCGAGACGCAGCAATTCCGAATCGTTCGCCAGGCGGTCCGACATGCTCGTCACGCGCGGCTTGCCTTCGGTCAATGTTCCGGTTTTGTCGACAACGAGCGTGTCGACTTTTTCGAGGGTTTCAAGAGCTTCGGCATTCTTGATTAGGACGCCCGCATGCGCGCCACGACCCGTTCCAACCATGATCGCCATCGGAGTCGCCAGCCCGAGGGCGCACGGGCAGGCGATGATGAGCACGGCTACGGCATTCACGAGAGCGTGCGCGAGACTCGGCTGCGGCCCAAGCAAAAGCCAGGCGATGAATGTGAAAGCGGCGACCGCGACGACGGTTGGAACGAACCACGCCGAAACGCGATCGGCCAGGCGCTGAATGGGAGCGCGGCTGCGCTGCGCCTGTCCGACGAGTTGAACAATTCGGGCCAGAAGAGTTTCCGAGCCGACTCGCTCGGCGTTCATCACGAACGATCCTGTGCCGTTGATCGTCGCGCCGATCACTCTGCTGCCCGGCATTTTTTCCACCGGAACCGATTCGCCGGTGATCATGGACTCGTCAAGCGAGCTGCGGCCGTCAAGCACAACTCCGTCCACCGGAACTTTTTCTCCGGGACGAACTCGCAAACGATCCCCAACCTTCACCCGTTCGAGCGGAACGTCTTTTTCCATTCCATCGTTTTGCACCAGCCGCGCGGTTTTCGGGCTGAGATCGAGCAAAGCGCGAATCGCGTGGCTGGTGCGGCTGCGGGCGCGCAGTTCCATGACCTGCCCGAGCAGAACGAGCGCGGTGATCGCTGCGGCGGCTTCGAAATAGACATCCGGGTATCCGCCCATGCCGCGAAGCGACCCTGGAAAGATTCCCGGCGCGATCGTCGCGATCACGCTGTAGACGTAAGCCACGCCGGTCCCGAGCCCGATCAGCGTAAACATGTTCGGACTGCGATTCAGGATCGAAGTCCAGAAGCGCTGGAAAAATGGCAGCCCGCACCAGAGAACAACGGGGGTGGCGAGGAGGAAATCCAGCCAGGGCAGGTTGACCGGGATGCCATTGATATTCAGATCGGGGTTAAGTCGATAGCCAAACATGCCCAGCATTGCAATCGCCAGCAACGGGCCAGACAGGACCACGCTCACCCAAAACCGCCGGGTCATGTCGCGAAGTTCGGGATTTTCCCCTTCCTCCACTGTGACCGTCCGTGGTTCCAAAGTCATACCGCAGAGGGGACACGATCCCGGCTCAGAGCGCACGATCTCCGGATGCATGGGGCAGGTGTATTCCGTCCGGGTGGCCGCAACGGGAACTTCCGGTTCCAAAGCCATGCCGCAAGAGGGACAAGCTCCCGGCCTGGGTTGCCGTACCTCCGGGCACATTGGGCACAGGTAAGCCGTCCCCTGCTTCGGATCTGACTGGCCATCGAGCGGCTTAGACTGCGTCGCGGATTTCACTGAAACTGATGCCCCTAGACTTACCAAGCCTACAGGCTTCGCGTTGGCCGCATAGTTAAGATATCTCCCTGGATCGGCTTTGAACTTTTCCACACAGCCGGAGCAGCAGAAGTAGATCGTCTTTCCCCCGTGCTCATATACGTGCTTCGCCGTAGCGGGTTTGACCCGCATCCCGCAGACGGGATCACGCTCCAGACTTGGGGATAGATTGGACTCGATCATTCGCTATTCGGTCGGCACAGCCCTCAAAACGCCTGTGCTGTTGGATGGGCCATAATCTATATTGGATTCGAGACCCGGCGCGAGGCCGGAGTACAAATTCATCATACCGAAGGATTTGAGGGATGACCTATCTCGAAGTGGTTTTCAACTGCGGCGGCCTGCCCGGCGAAAATGAATTGCGGGCGGTCGATGCCATGCGTGAAGTTTATGGAATTCAGCGTGTGGTCTTCAACGGCAAGCAACGGACCGTGAGCGTGCAGTTTGATGCTTCACGCTTGAACCAGGACGCTGTAGCCAAAATGCTGCGCCAAGCCGGAATCGATGTACGCGAACCCGTGGCGCTGGCGTAAAATACGCCACCTCTCGAGGACCGCATCACTCAGGCGATGGATCCTGCAATCAGCAAGCTGGAGATCTGAGAAACCAGCGGGCCGAAGGTCTGCGAGAGCGTCGCTAAGGTGGGGA
>JASHRE010000879.1 GCA_030037515.1 Candidatus Sulfotelmatobacter sp. | reverse complement strand
CGCATTTCGAAAAAATGTCGTACGACAATTCCGAACTGCTGAAGAATTACGTGCATGCCTATCAGGCCACGGGCGAGAACTTCTTTGCCGAGGTGGCGCGCGACACCATTCGTTGGCTGGACGACTGGCTGAGCGACCGGGAGCGCGGAGGATTCTACGCCTCGCAGGATGCCGATTACTCCATGGACGATGACGGCGACTACTTCACCTGGACCTTGGACGAAACCCGAGCCGTGCTGAACGAAGAAGAAGCGCAGGTTGCGGCGCTACGCTATGACATCAACGAAATTGGCGAGATGCATCACAATCCCTCCAAGAATGTCCTTTACGTGCGGGCTTCGATCGAACAGATTGCTGCGCGGATGAAGCTTTCGCCCCGGCGAGTGGAAGAGATTCTGAGCTCAGCCCGGACAAAAATGCTGGAGAGGCGGCTGACGCGGCCCACTCCCTACGTCGATAAAACGCTGTACGTGGCGTGGAACAGCTTATGCGTCTCGGCCTATCTGGAAGCCTCCAAAGTACTTGGGCTCGGAGAGGCGCGGGGTTTCGCGCTGAGGTCGCTCGATCGGATACTGGCGCAGGCCTGGAAGACAGTGCCGGTGCATCAAAACCCAGCGGGAGGGGGCGCCAGCTCCACGCCAACGTTGATGCATGTGGTGGCTTATTCCGATCCAGAGGCCGCGCATCGGGAGATTCCCGGGGTGCTTGATGATTATGCGTCTACTGCCATCGCATGTCTGGATGCCTACGAAGCCACGGCGGACATGAGCTATTTCAGGTTCGCACAAAGCATCGCCGATGCAATGATGGCGCGGTTTTATGACTCAACTTCCGGCGCATTTTTCGACAGCGAGCCCGCCGTCGACGGAAAAAACTTCGGCGTGCTTGCGACGCGGCGCAAGCCGCTGCAGGATGCTCCCACTCCTGCGGGAAATCCGCTGGCGGCGATCACGCTCCTGCGGTTGCATCGCTACACGGGCGATTCGAATTATCGGGAAAAAGCCGAGCAGACGCTTGAGGCTTTCGCGGGCGTGGCCGAACAGTTTGGGATTTTCGCCGCTACCTACGCCATTGCCACGCTTTACTACCTGGAAAGCCCGCTTGAGGTGGTAGTCATCGCGAAAGACTTGGAGGACAAGACGGCGGGCGATTTGTACTCGTCCGCGGTGGCACCGTTCGCATTCAACAAGGCGCTGCTGCGGCTCACAGCAAACAAGGCGGTGGCCCAGAACTTGCCGCCGGTCCTGGCTGCGACCATCCCCAACCTGCCCGAACTGCACGAACTTAAGGCATCCTTCGCCGTACTTTGTTCCGCAAGTGCGTGCCAGCCGCCCATCGGCGATGCTTCCGCACTCCGCCAGAAGCTCGGGGATGCATTACAACAGCAATAAGCCGCCAAAATAAATGAGGGCTGACGAGTTTGCAAACTCCGTCAGCCCAAAGAAGTCAGTATGTTGCGAATCAATGACCAGAGGTTACTTTCGTGACCTTGCGGTCAAACCGCGACTCTGATTGACTACGCATGGTTATTGTGGCGGGAAGCCACATTGTACAGTACGTTGCGGGCACGTGAAAATCGGACCTCCATCCGCGGCGGGAACCTGTTGGACGGCGGCTGCGACGAACGTGCCCACGATGCCTACAGTCAGGATTAGGGTCCTGATTGCACGTTTCATGGGTTTTTTCTCCTGAAATTCCCGCGCTGGAGCGCCACTGATCCGGCAGTTCAGCGGGGACCAGCATTATAAGGCAGCTGTCAAGCCCCCCTCCCAAGAACTTTCCCGCAGCCGCCAATGTCGCGGAGCGTAGCCATCGATGCCAGCCCGGCAGGCTTCATTAAATAGCGCTGATCGTGTGTGATATAGAGTATTGCCGAAGATTTACTTCAAGATAATCCCGGGCTTCGACCGTCCCCTCCAGCCATTACGATTCCCGAACAACCGCCGAATCCAGATAGGAGTTTGGGACCGCAAGCCTGGGGTTTTTGGTGTTTTCCGCAACCAGGAGAACTAGGTCCGAGAGCCGGCACGAACGGCGGCGGCATGGAAAGTACCGGAGCTTGCAACCGCTCCCCGCGCATCGGCGACGGAAGACTCCGCTGGCGCCGAGCCCAGTTCCGGCCGAGTACGTGAGAGCGCCCGATCGACCATGCCTTCAAACATGGGGATCAGGGACTTAACTGGCAGTGGCTGGTGCTGAATATCAGACAAACTGTGCTCCCAACGCTGAGTCTGCAGCAGCGTCGAAGCGGCGTCGCGCGCGGGACTCTTGACCGCAAGATAGCTGAACCACAAGATCAGACTGCTGTTATAGGCGGTCATGTTGACGATGCTCATCCAGGGATTCGCCAGATGATTTCCAACCCATGAAGCCAGTAGGGTGAGGTTGACAACTGCGAACGCGCCAAAACCGAGCGCAATTCCGAAGCTTTGTTGGCGCCGGCTTACACCCAAATAGCGGGCAAAGAACAACAAAAACAAAATCATACCGACCTGGATGATGCGAACACAACGCTGGGTCGTAACAATGGCTTGCATCCAGGGCGGCATGGGATTTGAACTGGTGGAGATCGAGACCACGCCGGCGACCAGAAGCATCACCAGTCCGGCCCACTTGAAAAGGACGGTGCCGAGATCGCGCAGCGTGTGAAACGAGCGGAAAACATCGACGAAAACTTCATAGATCACGCCAAAGCCAAAGGCAGCACTTCCTGCCTCGCAGAACCAGTAGAGGTAGAGGAACGCGGCATCGCCTCGATGGTACCGAAAGCTAGCGAAGACGGCGGAGAAAGAGACCAGCTGAGTGATGATGTAGCCGAAGAAGTATTTGAATCTACGATGTTGCCCGCGATGGACCATGAGCGCAGCAATGGACAGCTGGAGCACGGGATGCGCGAACCAGAGGGCATAGTACAGGGCATAGTACAGGGTTGTGATTCGTCCGCTCATCGTGTGGCTGCATGGGATGCACCTGCCCTTAGACGAAGTGGCAAGCTGCGATCCACGGGACAGCTTCGGCTCGATTAAGTAAACTTACCCGGTCGTACCCTAATGTTCAATGCACTGCAGTAATCCACCGTAACGTTACGCTTTAGATACCAACTGGACAACGTTACCTTCGTGCCATTGGCGAATGGCTGGCACTGCGGGATGACTCCGCTAGAAATACGACATATGAGGAGTTCCAGAGGTGGTTGGGCAGGCTTCCACGCGAACGCGCGGTGAGAACAATGTTGTACTCACCCGAATCGGCAAGGTTGAGGGAGGAAAGCTCAGTGAGACGCCTGTTAGGATCAGTCTCGAATTGTCCGGAGGCGTGCTCGGGCTTGTGGTCCCCTGCGGTGTGCGGTTCGAGGATCGCGAGCCATCCCAAAAATTCGTAAACATCGCGGGTACGAGGGCGTCCCGGTATCATGAACGAGACTTCCGCGGCTTCCGATGAGAAGTGCCAGGCTAGAGATGCCGCCAGACTGACCGCCTTTTCATAGGCATCGGCGGAAACGACGCCCGCCGCGGGATTTTCAAAGATGATGCACAGCTTGCGTTCGTCTTCGCGGGCAAATTCACGAACTTTGAGCGATCCTGATTTCGCGGTGGCCTTCCAATCGACGTGACGGGCGGAATCCTCGGACATGTATTCGCGAATGCGGTAGAGATCGAGCCCCCGTCCGCGGACAAACGTCGCCCACTCCCCGCGAATGAGCGGCAGAATCTCGAACAATTCGTCCGTTTCTCCGATTGGGGGGTAAACCAGGACTTCTCGCTCGAGGGCAACGTGGCGTGTCTTTGTCAGGAAAGCGAACGGAAAGCGTGTGGCCAGTCCGAAACTGTCTTCCCGATAGCGGCCGCGGCGTTTGAAATTG
>JASHRE010000878.1 GCA_030037515.1 Candidatus Sulfotelmatobacter sp. | reverse complement strand
CGCCCAGGGCAAAGTGGTTATCGGTAACGGTGGCGGGGAGTTTGGAGTGCGGGGTTATGTTTCGGCCTATGACAGCGAAAGCGGAAAGTTGGTCTGGCGCTTTTACACCGTTCCGGGCGATCCCTCGAAACCGCCTGAAAATCCGATCCTCGCCAAAGCCGCCCGCACTTGGAGTGGCGAGTGGTGGAAGCTCGGCGGTGGCGGCACGGTGTGGAATGCAATCGCCTATGATGCGGAGCTCGACCGGCTCTATATCGGTACTGGCAACCCCACTCCGTGGAGCGAAAAGTTTCGCAGTCCCCAAGGCGGCGACAATTTGTTCACCTGCTCCCTTGTGGCCCTCAAAATGGAGACCGGAGAGTACGTCTGGCACTATCAGGAAGACCCGGCTGACGCCTGGGATTTCGACGCCGACGAAGACATCATCCTCGCCGATCTCAACATTGACGGGCGTTTGCGTAAAGTCTTGATGCAGGCACCGAAAAATGGTTTCTTCTATGTCATCGACCGCACGAACGGCGCCCTGCTTTCTGCCAAGCCTTATACGTTCGTCAACTGGGCGAGCAGAGTCGATCTGAAAACCGGTCGCCCCCTAGAATCCGCCTTGGCAAGATATCAGGGAGCCGATCCTGCCCCGATCGTACCCGGACCGGTGGGGGCGCACAGTTGGCAACCGATGTCGTACAGCCCGATCACCGGTCTCACCTACATCCCGGTGAATGACGCCGGGTTCAAGTACAAACTGCCCGACAGTTTCGAAGCCAGGAAGCTGGCCCCGAATTATGGAATCGACGTGGTGGCAGCAGGTTTGCCTCAGGATCCCGAACTGAAGCGGGTAATCCTGGCGACAGTGAAAGGGAAATTGGTGGCCTGGGATCCGGTGCAGCAGAAGGCTGCCTGGACGATTGAACGGCCCGGCCCCTGGAACGGCGGCACACTCGCGACCGCGGGGAACCTCGTTCTAGAAGGAACGGCCGGCGGAAATTTCGAAGCTTATCGCGCCGATACCGGCGCCCGGCTGTGGTCATTCCCCGCTCAGACCGGAGTCATGGCCGGTCCGGTCACGTATGAGGTCGGCGATGAACAGTATGTTGCCGTGCTCGCCGGTTGGGGTGGGGTGTTTCCGCTGGCCGCCGGCGAAGTTTCTTTTGCCTCAGGCCGCGTACCGAACGTCAGCCGCATGTTGGTCTTCAAACTGGGCGGGAAAGCGAGCCTGCCCCCTCGGCAAGCGCTGGAGCCGCCACCGTTGACGCCGCTCCGGAATCGGGCGAGTGCGGAAACGGTTCGCCAGGGCGAACAGCTTTTTCAGAGCTATTGTGCCGAGTGCCACGGCGATGTTGGCGTGAGCGGAGGTGTGCTGCCGGATTTGCGGCGCAGCAGCGCACTCGCCGATGACACGTGGTTTGAAATCGTGTTGCGAGGTGATTTCGAATCCCGGGGAATGGTTTCTTTTTCGAAGGAACTCTCTCACGATGATGCAGCAGCAGTCCGCTCCTACATCATCTTTCGCCGCAATCAGGATGCGGATGCCCGCAGGAATTGAACCAGAGAGGTTGAACAGGAGGTTTTGTGTATCGGAGCGACGTTGTCGGAAGCCTCTTGCGCCCTTCGTATTTGAAGGATGCGCGCGAACATCACGAGAAAGGACAGATCAGCCATTCCGAGTTCAAGTCTGTCGAGGACCGGGCGGTTAACGAGGCCGTCGAGTTGCAAAAGCGCGCCGGCCTGGAAATGATCACCGACGGCGAGATGCGCCGCTACGCATTCTACGGTCACTTGATTGATGCTGTGGAGGGCTTCGACAAATTTGGCGGCTGGGCCATTCCTTTCCGCAACGAAAAAGGCGAGGAGGTGGTGCAGCTCCGGCCGGTCGTGGTTTCCAAACTTCGTCCGAAGCGCCCCTTGTGCGCCGAGGAGTTTATCTACTTACGGGCACGTACAAATCATCCTGCCAAGACAACCATGATCAGCGCACAGCAGGCGGCCGCATATTACGACAAGCAGAAGTCGTCGGCGGCGTACCCAAAAATTGACGGTTATCTGGCGGATCTGGTGGACATTTTGCGGGACGAGGTCGAAGAGTTAATCCGCCTCGGATGCAATTACATTCAGATTGACTCGCCGCAATATGCCGCCTTGCTCGATCCGCGGTTGCGCGAAGGGTACCGCCAGCGCGGAAATGATCCCGACCGTCTGCTCGATCTTTCCACCGAAATGGACAACGCGGTGATTGGAAATCACCCGGGGGTTATTTTCGGTCTGCACCTTTGCCGCGGCAACAATCAGAGCCGATTCTATGCGTCGGGCGATTACGGACCCATCACCAAGGTATTTCAGAAGACCCGCTTTCACCGCTTTCTGCTCGAATATGATGATGAGCGTTCGGGCGGCTTCGAGCCACTGCGCCAAGTTCCCGAAGATCGCACGGTGGTGTTGGGACTGGTCAGCTCCAAAAAGCCTACCCTAGAGAGCAAAGACGAACTCAAACGGCGCATCCAGCAAGCCTCGCAATTCATCCCTCTGGAACGGCTGGCGCTCAGTCCGCAGTGCGGTTTTGCCTCCACCATCGAGGGCAACTTGGTGAGCGTGGCCGATGAGGAGGCCAAGCTGCGCCTGGTCGCCGAAACGGCCGCGGAAGTTTGGGGTCCCCCGATGCCTAGCACGCCGAGGTCGACCTATTCAGTCGGTGGCGCGGATTAGCCGTTTGATGGCGCCTGCTCGGAGGCCACGGAGTGTCTCGACGAACTTGAGGGCGTCATCGCCCGATTCTTGCTCTTTGGAACCCCGTAGCGCTTGCGGTGCTT
>JASHRE010000877.1 GCA_030037515.1 Candidatus Sulfotelmatobacter sp. | reverse complement strand
GCACGTGGTCATCGGCGCCGCCTCCGTTTGAAACTTCGTGGGACATCCATCTTTGCTTACGGAGCCGCCCCCCCGGCCCCCCCGAGCCGGGTGCACGAATCATCAGTGTGCGTTTCGGCGACGATGGTGTCGTCCTTCGGCGCGAACCGCAGATCCAGACTTGCGGTTCGCGCACCGGTGGAATCTAGCGCGATCCTCGTACCCTGCAGCCTTGTTCCAGACTCGTGCCGCCCAGGCGCAAGCGCCGACGAGAACGAACAAGAATGCGCACCGGGCTTTTTTCACCGCTTCCACTCCTCCATCATCTTCGTGAACTCTCTGAAGAGATAATGCGAATCATGCGGGCCCGGCGCGGCCTCCGGATGATATTGCACGCTGAATAACGGCAGGTTGCGGTGCCGCAGACCTTCGAGCGTGTTGTCGTTCAAGTCCATGTGCGTGAGTTCAACTTCGCTCTCGGGCAGAGAATCGGGATCGACGGCGAAATTGTGGTTGTGCGCCGTGATCTCAATCTTCCCCGTCTTCAATTGCTTCACCGGATGATTGCCGCCATGATGCCCAAATTTCAACTTAAAAGTCTTCCCGCCGAGCGCGAGGCCGGTGAGTTGATGACCGAGGCAGATACCAAAAATTGGCTGGCGGCCCATCAGCCGCCGGATCGCATCGACCGCATATGTACACGGCTCGGGATCGCCCGGTCCGTTCGACAAGAACACTCCCTCGGGCTTCAGCGCCAACACATCTTCCGACGGAGTCTGCGCCGGAACAACGGTGACTTTGCATCCTTCAGCTCGCAGCTTGCGCAAAATGTTCTGCTTGATGCCGAAATCATAGGCGACCACATGAAACCGCGCAGGCTCGTCTTTCACTCCCACGACCGCGACCGGCTCATGCGAACGCTCGCCGACTTCCCACACATACGATCGTTTCGTGCTGACTTCTTTGGCCAGATCGGTTCCGTCCATCTTCGGAATCGACCGTGCCTTCGCAATCAGCTTCTCCGGATCGCTCTCGATCGTCGAAATCACACCGCGCATCACGCCATGATCGCGCAGATGCCGCACGAGCGCGCGCGTGTCGATGTCGGAGAGCACGGGTACTTTGAACTGTTCGAGATATTCTTCGGCGACCTGTTGCGAGCGCCAGTTCGAGCTGACCTTCGAAAACTCGCGCACGATCAGGCCCTCGATCCATGGACGCATGGCCTCGTTGTCTTCCTGGTTGGTGCCGTAATTTCCGATTTCCGGGTTGGTCAGAACGACAATCTGTCCGGAATACGAAGGGTCAGTAAAAATTTCCTGGTAGCCCGTGATGGAAGTATTAAAAACGACTTCGCCGTAACATTCGCCTTTGGCGCCGTAGCCTTTGCCGCGGAAGACTCGCCCGTCTTCCAGCGCAAGGATAGCCTGCATTCTCGCTCCGGACAGTGGATTTTATTGATTTTATCAGGGTTGCGCGCAGGCGAAAAGACCGCGAATGAAATTTGCTGAGGAAAAATTGGATGCGATGAATCAGCGGACGCGGCCCAGCTTATCCATCGGCCAGTAGCCGAAGACGGCTTTGCCGTAGATATAGCTCTGATTGACGGGGCCGAAGTCACGGCTGTCATTCGACATCGAACGATGATCGCCCAGCACGAAATAGGAATCCAGCGGAACGACTGTATCGGGATAGGAACGCGTATCCGCGTAAGCTGGCGGAACGTAGTCCTCGTCGAGAGGCTGGCCGTTGACGTACACCTGCCCGCTGTCGATCCGGATGTGGTCGCCGGCGACGCCGATCACGCGCTTGATGTAGCTTTTCGAAGGATCTCGCGGATATCGAAAGACGACGATGTCGCCGCGCTCGATCGGCTCCAGGCGATACACGAACTTGTTGACGAAAATACGCTCCTGATCTTCGAGCGAGGGCATCATGCTCGTGCCCTCAACTTTCACCGGCTGATACAGGAACACGATGATGAAGGCGGAAATGGCCAGCGAGATAAGGAGATCGCGAATCCAGACGGCGAAGCCGCCCCTCACGCGTGGACGACCGGGCTGCGGGCCAGAGCCGTTAGAAGGAGCGGGAGCGCTTCCACGCATCGGCGAAGTGGATTGCAGGTTCGGCTCGGGCATGCCGTTCTATTTTATACAGAGGATGCAAATTGTGTGTAAGGTTGTATTTCTAAGGTTCGTGTGGGAGCCGGACGCATTCGTTCGTCCCCGCTCGCCATTCGCGAAGGGAAGGGGAGCTCTCACTGCCAAGTTGCCTTGGCGGAGGGTCCTCATTCCGCATTTCGCACAACCCTAGTCGAATGCGTCCGCGGCTGCAGGTGCAGGTATTTCTGGGTCAGGCCTGCTGGGCCTTTGGTTCGGGTTACAATATCGGGCAGCGGATAAGGTCCAAAGGTTGAAGATCAGTTGCCAGTTTTAGAGCTGACGCCTATCTCCTGGTCCCTGATCCCTAAATTGTTGGAGCTGGGGAAATCGTATGCTGCTTGTTTCTCTCAATCGGCTCGTCTACCGGGGACTCACTTTGGCCTGCCTGTTTCTGGCCATCTTTGCTGTGACGGCGCCGCGGGCGGTCACGGCAGATGAAGGCGATGTCCCCGCCTACAACGCCGCTCCTCCGCCGAAAGGGACGAGATTACCTGCGATCCTCACCAAGGCGAATCTATGGGGTAATGATGCGCAGTATCCGTTTCAAACGCATGCCTATGAGCTCGCCGCTAAGATTCCGATCATTCTCCATCAACAGCCCTGCTACTGCTACTGCGATCGCATGGGACACAACAGCCTGCACAGTTGTTTCGAGGGCACGCATGGAGCGGAGTGCTCGACTTGTCTGAAGGAGCTTTACTACTGCTACCTGCAACACAAGAAAGGTAAGACCGCGGCGCAAATTCGCGCCGGGATCATCAAAGGCGAATGGAAGCAGGTCGACCTCGCGAGTGCAGCGGAGATTAACTAATCTCACAGCACCGGAGCGGCGTGTAGGGGGTCGATCATCCGGAGGACTCCGGTTTTGACCGTCTGCCAAGACAGTCCGCGATGCCCGGTAAAGTTTCTCAGTACTTGGTACTCACAACTCGTACTCCCAGCGCTGGACCTTCCCCCATCCTTTGAGTGATACTAAATGGCTTGGGCAGTACGGTCTCATCACGCGAGCACGATTTCCAAGGAGTTTTATATTTCCAAGAGTACAGGAAGAATTTTGCACATGGCTCAGAAACCCACCGCGAAGAAGTCCATGGCGGAAGATCCGCGCTACACGCAGGCGCTGCAGAGTTATGAGGCCGGCCTGCGCGCCATGCAGGAGCATAAGTTCGACAAAGCCAAACCTCATTTTCAGAAAGTGGTCGGCGGGCCCAGCAAGGAACTCGCCGACCGTGCCAACGTGCATCTCAACATCTGCAATCAACACCTGGAGCGCGCTGCGGCCACTCAGTTCAGTACCGCCGAAGAGCATTTCGACTTTGCAGTTTCCCTGATGAATGTGGGCGATTACGTCAGCGCTCGCGAACACCTGGAAAAGCTGCTGAAACAGAACCCCAAGGCCGATTACATCATCTATGGGATGGCTGCGCTCGATTGCATAACCGGCCGGGTCGAAGATTCGCTCAAGCGTTTAGATGAGGCTTTGCGAGCCAACCCGCAACTTCGCTTTCAAGCACGGAATGATTCTGACTTCCAGAATCTGGCAGAGGATCCGCGATTTACCGAGTTGCTCTACCCCGATCCCGGGGCCGAGCTTGGTTCCGGTGATGGCGATCTCGGTGGAACGGAATCGTTCTGATCGCTTCCAAGGCCAACCCTCAAGGAACAGGGATGCAGCCCAAAAGCACTGAATTCGTGCCGGCGGACAAGACCGCGCGCGAGCACGCTTTGCGCGTGGTCGCGATTGGCGGAGGAACCGGGCTCTCCACGCTGCTGAAGGGACTCAAGCAATTCGTGCTCTGGCCGGCGGAACCTGCCGCGGCACACGCAGATCTTCCTATGATTCGGGATCTGTGCGCCATCGTCACGGTCAGCGACGATGGTGGATCAAGCGGCCGCCTGCGCAAAGAACTCAATAT
>JASHRE010000876.1 GCA_030037515.1 Candidatus Sulfotelmatobacter sp. | reverse complement strand
CCCAGGGCTTCGGTCCGGACCGCACCCGCCAGAGAGGTCGCGGCGCCGCTTTGCGTCGTAGGCAGCTCTGGGACCGCAATCGCCAGCGAGTGCAGCAGCCGTCCAAGCCCTTGTCCCAAGGCAAGAAGGCCGCAGCCATGCAGAGATCCTCGCGTTCGGGCTCACGACTAACCGCACCATCGGATTTATTTCGCCTTAAACTCCGCTGGCCGCTTCTCCACGTATGCGGCCAGGCCTTCTTTCGCATCCTCGCTCTGGAACAGCAACTGCTGATTTTCGCGTTCGACGGCCAAAGCCGACTCCAGTGGAATCTCCCAGCCCGTCTGCACCGAGCGCTTGATGCGCCCCACGGCCTTGGCCGCCTTGTTTGGCGGACAAAACTGCAGTGCATACTCCATCACGCTTTCCGCGAACCCTTCGCGCTCGTAGATATCGTTCACGATTCCCAGTTCCTGCGCTTCTTCAAACGAGAATGTATTTCCGGTGACCATCAGTTCGATCGCCTTGCTCTTGCCCACCAGCCGCGAGAGCCGCTGCGTGCCGCCAGTTCCCGGAAGGACGCCCAAATTTACTTCCGGCAATCCGATTTTTCCTGCATCTTTGCGCGCGATGCGAATGTCGGCTGCCATGGCGATCTCCAATCCGCCGCCCACACAATGTCCGTTAATCGCGGCAATCACCAGCTTGGGGGTGTGCTCGAGCCGCAGCAGCGTTTCATTTGCGTGCAAGCAGAAGTAATACTTAAATGTCGGATCGACGCTGGCCAGCATCTTGATATTCGCGCCCGCCGAGAAAAATTTGTCTCCCGCGCCGGTCAGCAAGATCACATAAACATCGTTGTCCATGCGCGCTTTCAGAATCGCGTCATCGAGCTGCCGGTTCATTTCGTAGGTGTACGTGTTGGCTGGCGGGTCGCACATCTCGATCACGGCCACGCCGCCACTGGTTCGATAGTTGATCAGTGACTTCGTGGATTCAGCGCTTGCCGGCTGCATGGTGGTTGCCATTGGGTGACTCCTTACATCGAGAATTGAAATCGGTTTTCTTCAGGCTGGTTTTGCATCCGTTCGCCACGCCCCGCAAAAAGATATCCCCCATCTCGCGGGCGATCGCGGCTGCATCGGCATCGATGCGAGGGTTGTACCAGGTGTAGATCCAGTTCATCATGCCGAACAGGCTCAGCACGGCCAGGCGCGTCGAGAACTCTAACTCCCATTCCTGCTTCAGGTCGCCAAGAAGTGCGACGCAGATGCGATAGTACTCCCGCTTGCTGGCGGCCAGCTCCAAGGCGAATCCGCTTTTCAGCACCTCGGCTTCGTGCGAAAGCACTTTCATTGCGGCCGGATTGGCCAGGAAATATTCCAGGTGGTTCAGAATGAAGGCGCGGATTTTTTCTTCCGGATCGCTGACATGTTCCAGCCTCTTTTTCAGCCGCGCCACGATCGTCGTGAAGGTGTGTTTCTGGATCAGGAAGAGGAGGCGCTCTTTCGACTCGAAATAGTAATAAAGTCCGGCCAGCGACATGCCCGTCGCGCGCGAAAGATCGCGCATGGACGCACCTTCGTATCCTTTTTCGCGGAAAACTTCCGTGGCGTGAGCCAGGATCTCCGACATGCGCTTGTCATAGCGAGTCGGTGGCAGCGCGGTGGCGGAAGTTTGAGCAGCGGTGGAAAGGCTCGCCATGACGGTTTGAGAAATTCGAACGAACGTTCGATTCAAGTGTACGCTGTTGTGATCCTGATCACAAGCCAATTGCTAGAGCCCCCGCTAGGAGAAAGCTTCGATTATCGAAGCTAGCTGAGGCCACACAGCGTCCCCATCGGGGATGGCGGAAACCCCTCGCCTCCAGGAATTTGATGGAGTGTAACGCGGTCGCGTGCGACATTACCGACTGGGAGCGCACAACAAGGGCGACCTGAAATCGCATCTGGTGCCGAAGTATCGGAAGGCGGAGTTGACGGGGGGGCGATTCGGGTTCGCGATTTTCTGCGCCCAATGGCCACGGAGCCCGAACTAGAGATTGCGTCCGGCACGGTCGCAGGCGACCACGTTCACTTATTTGTTATTTGTCTCCTATCGTACGAATCCGCAAGTGGGCCAGATCATGCAGATCATGCAGCGGCTTTAAGGGGATCAGTTCACGGGCTGCTGCAGGGGTTGCCTCAGGCGGGGAAAAAGTCCTGGGGGAAACACATCTGGGCGCCAGTTTAGTTCCGGATGTCTGCCATCATGCGCTCGATTTCGGATTTCAATTTGCCCGTGAGCGGCAGAAAGGGCAGCCGAGCCGAGCCGCCATAGTAGCCGTTGAAGTCCATCGCGTACTTGATGCCGGGAACGCCGAGATCGCCGCCGACCCTCTGCGCCGCTGTGGCGATGCGCTCCTGTTTGGTGTGGGCGAGTTCGGCGTCGCCTTCTTTCCACGCGGCATAAACCTCGTAGCATGCGGTAGGAGCGGCACAGCCAAAAGCCAGAATCGCTCCAACAGCACCGACATCGAGCGAAGCATGCAATTTGTGGGCCGCACCCACCAGCACCTGAAATCCGACTTCTTTCGGGCGCGTTTTCAATTTCCCGACGACACTCACCGCTGAAGATGAAGGATTGGGAGGGTGCCCCGCCCTAGCTGTGTTCTGTTCGGCAAGGGGGCGGATGCTCTCGCCTGCCAGAGTCCCCACTGGAACCAAATCTCCTCCATCACTCGGCGTCGCGGCCGCCGCCAGCATCCGCGGCGTGACCGCATCGAAAGCTTCCGTCACAGTCGCGCTGCGCTTGATGTGCCGAGTGGCCTCGACCATCTTCCGAACTTTTTCCACGTCGCCGCTGGATTCCTTGATTCCAACCAAGTTCGGATGCTCCGCCAATTCGATCACGACTTCCGCAGGAATGTCATATCCGGTCGCCTGCGGAAAGTTGTAAATGATAACCGGCAGCGGCGAGCGGTCTGCCACCGTGCGATAAAACGCGAGCATGTTCTCGGGCTGCATTTGCTTTTTGTAATAATGCGGTGTGCGCACCATGGCCACGTCGTAACCGAGTTCAGCCGCATATTCGGTGAGACGCAGAGTTTCGATCGCCGACTCGATGCCCGTCCCGGCGATCAGCACTTTGTTTGGCGACGCCGCCGCCCGCGCACACTTGAACACATCGCGCCGCTCCTGATCGGAGAGCATGAGCGCTTCGCCAGTCGATCCGAGCACGACGATTCCGGACACCGGCGTCCGCGAATAGCGCTCAACATTGGCTTCGAGCTTTTTGTAGTAAACCTCGCCGTCGGGATAAAACGGGGTGGTGATGGGAGGAAGAATTCCGTGAAGAAGCATGGCAATAGATTACCAGTCCTGCCCTCCCATCGGCGCGTGAGAACGTGACCACATAGGCACGAATCATCCATTCCTTGCGCAGCTCGACGAGTCCTCTGCGTATTGCCGGATACGCCGTGTCGCTGGTCGTCAGCCGGGTCGACGAGCGCCATGAGTCCGACCGCAAATGCCCAGTCGTAGGTTCTTGCCACTGCCAGACCAATCGAGACGGTCACGCCCGTGCCAACACCAAGAGGGAAAAGTCGCCCGGTCCGGCGATGAACAGCCATATCCTTTCTCCGCCGTCCGGTCCAGAACTGACAGGGGCCGGGCCCCAGCGCAACGTACCTCCGTTCACGCGCAGGAAGAGCCATCCTCTGCGTGACCAGTACGGATCGAACGACGCCGCGTCATAGTGACGATGGTAAAAGACAACCTGCTCGATGACGAAACCGCCAGCCAGCGACACGATCCCGGGCCAAGCTCTTCAGCGTAAGCTTTGCTTTCCTATTGTCTGATTGCGCGCCAATCGCGGCAGGAACGTTGCATGCGCCATGGCGTTTCCCCCAAGCGAAATCACCGCGGGCCCGTTATTTTGTGAACAATGCCAACACGATCGGCTGCAGAAATAAAATTTGCTCGGCCGGGGACGGCTGAAAACCAGCCGAGAACTAGCGGCCTACTGCCCGTTCTGCATGCAGCTGTTGCAGCGCGTGCACATTCACTTCTCCGCGCTGCAAGGCAGAGATGCCTTCGGCCGCTGCCCGAGCGGCCGCCAGCGTAGTGATCGTGGGAATGCGCGCCGTCACGGCTGCGCGCCGGATTGCTTTTTCATCAAACCATGGCTCAAGACCGCTGGGCGTGTTGACGATCAGCTGAATGCGCTGCCCTTTAATGAAGTCGACTACGTTCGGCCGTCCCTCTTTCACTTTGTAAACGCGCTCGACATTCATGCCCGCCGCTTCGATCACGGCGGCGGTACCCGCCGTCGCCACGAGTTTGAATCCCATGTCGACGAATTTACGCGCGACCGGTGCGACCGAGTGCTTGTCGTGATCATTCACGCTGAGAAATACGGCGCCGGAAGTGGGCAGCTTCTGCCCGGCGGCGAGTTGGGCTTTGGCGAAGGCTTCGCCGAAATTGTCGGCCGCCCCCATCACTTCGCCAGTCGATTTCATTTCCGGCCCGAGCACAGTATCAACACCGGGGAATTTATTCCACGGGAACACCGGCGACTTCACGTAATAGAAGCTGCCGGTATCGAGATCGGTGCGCCGCTCGATATTGGCAGGAAGGAACTCGCTCAGCTTGCGGCCGGTCATCAGCCGCGCCGCGATCTTCGCCATCGGGACGCCAGTCGCCTTGGAAACGAATGGCACGGTGCGCGAAGCTCGCGGATTCACTTCGAGCACATAAACTTTGCCACCCTCCCCGCCGTCGCCGTTTCCGCGAGGGATGGCGAACTGAATGTTCATCAGTCCCACGACTTTCAGCGCGCGTGCCAGCTTGAATGTATAGTCGCGCATGCGCGCCAGTAAGGGCCGCGGAATGTCGACCGCTGGCAGGACGCAGGAAGAATCGCCCGAGTGAATGCCGGCTTCTTCGATGTGCTGCATGATGCCGCCGATCACCACGTCTTCTCCGTCTGAGAGTGCGTCCACATCGACTTCAATCGCGTTTTCAAGAAAGTGATCGACCAGCACCGGACGGTCATGGGAATATTCGACCGCTTCCTTCATGTAACGCACAACCGATTCTTCATCGTACGCAATGACCATGGCGCGTCCACCAAGCACGTAGGAAGGCCGCACCAGGACGGGATATCCGATTTTCTTCGCTCCCGCGACTGCCTCTTCAATTGAAGTCGCCATCACGCCCGGCGCTTGCGGAATCTCCAGGTCTTCCAGCAGCTTGTTGAACTGCTTGCGGTCCTCGGCGAGGTCGATCGATTCCGGCGAAGTGCCGATGATTTTCAGGCCCGCCTTCTTGAGGGGCA
>JASHRE010000875.1 GCA_030037515.1 Candidatus Sulfotelmatobacter sp. | reverse complement strand
TGCGAGGTGCCGTGTGAGCACGCCGGGGCGGCCTTCTCTCTGATTCTGGAAGAAAAGCTCGCGCTGGGACTGGCCGAAGCGCCATCCGCGCGGGTGCCAGCTGAAAGCATGAGCGAGGAGGCGCTGGTCGCGCAAGCGCTGGCGGAGCGGGCAGAACGCGCCCGGACCGAGAAAATGCGGCTGACGTCTCTCGACAGTCAGGAGATCTGGACCGACTACACTTTGACCAATGCGGCCTCTGGCAAGTCGTACCGCGTCGCTCTGCGAGGGTGGGAGCCGGGACAGTCGTACTGCTCGTGCCCGGATTTCCGTAAGAACACGCTCGGCACCTGCAAACATATCCTTCATGCGCTCGAAAAAGTCCGAAGACGATTCTCGGACTCGCAGCGCAATCGACCGTATCGGCGCCGGGACATCAGTGTGCATCTGTCATACGGGGAGGAACTGGAATTGCGTATGTTGTTGCCGGCTCACCTCGACGACGTGACCAACGGCATTGTGCGCCCGATCCGCGATAGACCGATCATCGATCTCCCAGATCTGGTAAAACGCATTCGTCAACTCGAAGCACACAACGTCGCCGTCACGGTCTATCCCGATGCGGAGGAGTACATCCAGACCCGTCTGCTGCTGCAGCGCATCGCGGCAAAGGTCGCCGAGATCAGGCGCAATCCGAAATCTCATCCACTGTGCACGACGCTGCTGAAGGTGGAGATCCTCCCCTATCAGCTGGACGGCATTGCTTTCGCAGCAGGCGCTGGGCGCGCGATCCTGGCTGATGACATGGGACTAGGGAAGACCCTTCAGGGTATAAAATACCAAGTTGTCTGGCAGCCGGTGTTTGCTCGCCTTCCATCTCCCAATCAGGGCACTCATCATCAAACCGCACCTGTCGAACGGCACTTCGCGCTCGCCAGCATCGGTTTTGACCTTGTCAAATTCGCCTTCGTAAACGCGCTCTTCCACGGATGCGATCTGCGTGGATGTGACGCCAACGCAGGGCCAGCACTTTACCAATGCGAAGGTCGCATCCGGCTCACTGATCTCATCCCACCCGTGGCCGAAGATAAAATCACCGTCGGGTACGCGCGTTGTTGATTGCCAAACTCCTGGCGTCTCAACAGCAGGAAGCCTTCAATGCGTCGTTCAGAAGCACGTGGACGAGCGAAGGCAATACACAAATCCCGATTCCAGTGCGGGAGTTGGCGTTGTGCTGTGCACAGCGTAATGCGGAGTTCACTTTTATGCAGAGGAGTGGGGCAGGGCCATTTGACGAGACCCTTTAGCATCCGCGAGATTGGCTGATTGCGAGCATTGACAGCTTCGCATAATCGCTAACGGCCAAGACTCGAGCTTGCAGACCATGGTCGGATGGAGGTGCCTGTTTTCGACAGTGTGAGGGAAACTCCAGAAGTTTGACACTGACGATGTATTCCCGTCCCCCGTCCTTATTGCGGGGCGACTCCGGGGGAGGCCGGAGTTCCGCCTGATTTAACCTCTTCGATGGCGCTTTGCATGCCCGAGACCCACTTTTCTGATGAGTCATAGCCCACGGTCTTCTTCCGCACGGTTGCTTGAGTGTCTACGATCCAGCTTGTCGGAATTGCGTTCACCTTGAGCGTCTCGCTGATATAAGTCGTTGCCGGGATCACAACCATCGCGAGTTTTTGTTCCTCAAGAAAGGGCTGGATCAGCCCGGGGTTGTCGTCCATGTTCAGCGTGATGAACTGAATATCGGATCGATCCTTGTTGATTTCCATCAACTTCTGCAAGTGGGGCAGCTCTTGACGGCATGGTCCGCACCAGGTGGCCCAAAAGCTGATCAGCGTCGTCTTGCCCTTCAATGAATTCACATTCCATTTCGTGTCATTGAGGTCGGCAAGCTCAAACGCAGGCAAGGGTTCGTTTGCCTTCTCCCACCTAAAACCTGAGTCATTCGCCAAATCGTTCGCTCGATGCCCGTACCAAAGCTGCCAGCCTTCCTCGGTGCCATTCAGGCTAATCCAGAGGCGGTGCGCGTTTTCGGCAAGCTCGTCTTTTTCATCGGCTGGAGGTTTGATCTTGGCATCCAGCCGGACCAGCAACGCGTTTTGATAGAACGCTGCGGCATCAAGGTTCCGGCCGCGCACTTCCGCCTCTCGCGCTCTCATGCCCCAGTAGTCTGCGAGCCAGCGGGAGCAGTCTTGCATGCGATCGTCTTTGTCCGCAGCGAGCGATTTGAGGTCCTGAATCCGCCGGTCCATCCCAGCCAGCAAAGGCGAGGCCTTATCCGCCTGCTTTAGTTCAAGGTAGCCGCCGATCTCATACTTCAACATCTCAAGGCGCGATTGGGCCTGCCAAAAGTTGTAACCGGCCAAGTTGTCTTTAGTGGCCCAAAGGTCAGGCATCGGCTCCTTGATCTCAACTTCGGTGATAGCCAGTCCCTTCTGCGCATAATCAACAACGCGCTCGGGCGCAATATGCTTCTTCGACAAAACGTTGGCTGCATGTCGATAGTCGCTCGACCAAGGCGAGAAGTCGTCTGACCACGGCCCCGGTCCTCCGTTTTCAGCGCCGAACCTGAGCATCTGCTCGACCGACTTTACGACTTCATCCGCAGGCACATCATCGAGATGGCTCATCGCGTCGACCCGGTCTTCCAGGATGTGAAACGTCACCAACGCCGATGCCGCAGGTTCCTTAAGCCACTTGTCGCTTTCGGCGAGCACGTCTCTGTAATAAGCCAGCCGTGCGGCAGCGGGAACGTCTCCTTCAGGCCCGGGATGGTCTTTATGCCACTTCACCTTGTCGGGCAACTGTCCGACAACAGGAAAACGCTTTTCACTTTCCTCTTTCGCCCAGTCCGCTTGTTTCTGATCGTTGGCCAACCTGTAGCCGTTCTCAAGCGCCCCGTACCAGTCGGGGTCGTTCTGAAGGTTCAGCTTGCGCAGACGCTCAAGGTCACTCGCAACCTTTTTGCCTAGAGCCGAATACTCAGACGCGGGATGCGTCTTGAACTCCATCGCCCACAGTATGGGATAACCGTTCTCAATATCGCCATCGCTACGCTGTTCGAGAACAGCCCGCAACTTACCGGCATACTTTGCCAGCTGTTCCTTATCGCTAATCATCGCGGACACGGCCCGATAACCTTCGATCGTGGCAGGGCAAGCATCGAGAAACCCCTCCAGGTGATCGAGACTCTTCCCTTTATCGTCAAATACCGGCGAGGCATAGATACGTCCAAGATACTCGTGCGGCAAGACAAAGCGCGGATCTTTCGCCAAAGCGGATTCGAATAGGGTGATTGCCTGGGGAGTGTCGTGGCCCATCAGCGTCAAGCCATATAAAAAATCCACGTGTGGATCATCGGGCTGTTGCTCGTGCAACGCCTTGTACTGGGCATCGATCTTGGCTCTTCGTTCCACGCTGGCCTTGCTCAAAGAGCGCAAAAACGTGGCCGATTCGATGTAGGTCCGCTGCACAAACACATTGTTCGGATATTGGCGCATCAAAACGTCAAGCTTCGCCGTGCGCTGCTGGTAAACCTGCCAATTTGTCAGCGCCGGTTCCCGCCAGTAATCGGGCAACTGCTTGAGAGCCGTGCGGACTTCCGGAGAAGGCCCGCAGCCCGATGCTGTCTGCGAGGACTGGGCGAAAATTGCGCTGTTTAGGATGGCTACGGCGAGGAGAACCTGAGCGAACAAGACGGGCTTCCGAATCATGCACCCTCCTTTACCCACCTTGATCTGATGACCGAGATTCTACGCGATGTTCTCCAGTCGCGCGGCGGCCATGCAAGTCTGAGTGATGCCTGCCGGGCAGGCTGTTACGGTAACGATTCTCATGCGGCCGCTCGCAACCTCTATTACCGGTCACTATCGCTCATTTCCGTCATTGAAATCAAATCAGCAGTGCCGCCGACGAGCGGAAGAGCTGCATCTTGCTGCCCCACTTTTCTTCTATGCCCCTTGACTCTAATCCTCCCTTCGCGTCTATTCTGGCTTCTTGGTCAACCCATAGATATCGCCGGCAGCAACTCAAGGGGGAAAATGTCTTCTGGAATCAACTCATCGTGATAAACCCAAATCTGCCGCGGCTGGGCGTCGCCTCGAACGGGCTTAGCGCTGGACAGCAGATAGTCTTTCCCAGGGAGTTGAAACCTTACCTGCCCGAAGTATGCAGTATCCGGGAGGGCATTTTCAATCG
>JASHRE010000874.1 GCA_030037515.1 Candidatus Sulfotelmatobacter sp. | reverse complement strand
TCCCCGGTTTTTGCAGAGGGCTCAGCGGAGTGGGATGGCTCATTCCTCGCAATCCCCTTGAGAGACCGAAATGAATGCGGTTGACGCAAGCGACGGAGAATCGCAACGCCGCGCCGCAGAATTGGGAAACCAAGCGTGGAGGGCAACACCCATCCGGCTATTCTACGACTTCAGAGCCTTGATGCGCTCGGCCACATCGCGGTAGTCGATGTTGCTTCCGTAGACTTCCATGAAGTGCTTCAGGGCCAGGGTCGTGTCGCCGGCGGTTTCGTGAGCGGCGGCCAATTCGTAATTGAGAGCCACCCGGGTTTCACCGTCAATGGTGGGAACGCCGAGAGCTTTCTGGTACCAGCGGACCGCAGCTTCGGGGACGCCTTTATCCAAGAAACACTGAGCCAACCAGGTGTAAGTTTGCATGATTTGCGGGAAAGGGTGCCCACGGTCGAAGGATTGGCAGGCCTTCTGCAATTCGCCGATCGCCTCATCGAGCAGGCCCATTTCGCGGAAGGCGATGCCAAGATTGTAATGGGTTTCCGGATCCTCTTCGGAAGCGGCCACGCCGGCCTCGAGATCCTGCTTCAACTCGCCAAACATTTCGGCGAGATCGACTCCAGCGTCTTCTCCGAAAGCGGATTCTTTCGAGGAGGGGGGAGCCGCCGGGGCATGAGGGATTGGCGGCAGAACGGGCGCAGGTGGTTCGACGGTGGCCGAACTCCAGGCCACCGAGGCAGTCGGCTGCGGCGGCGCAACACGCGGAGCTGCACTGGCCGAAGCGGCAGCGCCGGCCGCGCGAGGTGTTTCTACCTTCGGCGTCGGAGCCGGCGCCAAAGGTACGGGGACGGCGACGGCTGCGGGCTTGCTGACCGCCGGCTGGGCCGCTGGTCTCGCGGTAGCGGCGGCTGCGACCGGAGCTTTCCGAAGCGGCGCGGGAACCGGGCGATCTTGTCCGGGCGATGCGTCGTGATCAGCCACGATTTCGCCCGACACCGGAGCGGAGGGCGTTTGCGCGGTTCGGGCCACAACGGACTTAGCGGCTGGCGGCGCCGGGCGAACCGGCTCAAGCTCCGGCACTTTCGACGCGGGCTTCTTTCCCGCGAGGAAATTGTCGCCGAGAGAGGACTCGAGATCAGAAACGAATTCGCTCAGTATGCCATGCCGTTTTCCGGGCTTGGCGGGCTTTGGCTCGGCGCCCGCTTCGACTGTCGCAGGCTCTGGTTCCCGAGCCGGAACTTCGGGGGCGGGAGCTTTGGCATGAACGACCGGCTTGTGAATCGTAGCAGCTTTCTCGACGACCTCCGATTCCACTTCAACTGACTCAGCGGAAGGGATGTCGTCGGCCGCGAGTTCCTCGACGGCAATTTCTTCGGGAATTTCTTCAGCCGGTGCGGCGGCGGCGCTATATTGAGCGCGCTCTCTGGCCTGCTGCGCCGCTTCCATGGCGGCTTCGACTTCGGCACGAATCTCATCAACCTTTACCGGATCGATGGTCAGGGTCTGCAGCCGAGCCAGAGTGGCCATGGCCCGCTCGGGCATGCCGTGGCTGACATAGAAGCGGATCTCTTCGATGGTTTGTTCGGTCTTGTCGTCCTTTGCAGGATGATCTAGGGCAACACGCGCGGCGTGGGCAGGAACCGCAGTGCGGGGCGCTTGCTCAGCGACTGCCTCGACCCCGGCAGCTTGGGGGGTCTCGGCTTCGAAGGTGACCGCGTCATCCCATTCGGAGGAGAGATCGATCTCAGCCGAGGGCGCCGAACCTTCGGGCGCGGATACAGCCAGTTCGGGGACTTCCGAATCGGCAGGTGTAACCGCCGTTTCTTCAGGCACATGAGTCGAAGATGCCGGCCAGGCGGATTCATCCGGTACATAGGCTTGAGGCGATTCTTCCTGCACCTCGGCCATGGGTGCCGGAACGGAAACTTGTTCAACCGAAAACTCGGGTTCGGAATTGTGAGCCTCAACCTGCACTTCTACAGATTCGGGGGCAGGCGCATCTAGAAAGACAGGAGCCTCTTGTTCGCCGACCGGCGCAGAAGTCGCGGACCGTTCCTCATAGCGTTCAGCCAACTCGCCATAGCGGCTGGCTTCGTCGGGATAGTCGGATTCTGAATACAGAGCCTGAAGGGTGCGGCAGCAAACCGCGGCTTCGGCGAAGCGACCCGCGCGCGTGTGCAGAGCGGCGAGACGCTGATTGATGCGCAAGTCTTTCGCAGCCATGGGCAGTGCGCTGAGCAAGGGCCCCAAAGCCTTGGCTGGCATGTTGTAGGCGATGAACAGCTCGGCGTCGGTGAGGGCGGAGCGAACCGCGAGAGCAACCGCGTCGGAATAATGCTGATGGACGGCTGGCGCCGTGGCCTCCAGATCATCGATCAGAACCACCGCTTCTTCGGGCGTGATCAGCTTGGCGCCGCTGGTGCCGCCGATGCGGCCGACCACCTGCTGATAATTCTGCATGTGCAGCGGATTCTGCGGCTCGACCTGCGCCAACTTCTGATAAAGGTCGCGGGCTTGCGCCAGATCTCCCGACTGCACGCTGGCATGGGCCAGAAGTTCGAGTACCTCACTGACGTGTGTGTTCTCTCCGGCTTTGTTGAAAAGATCAAGCAGCTTCTGCAACGAATCGGGGTTGTCGCGTACGTGCCCGATAATCGAATGCAGATGATTCAGAACTTTTTCGGAATTTTCCGCCAGCAACCGCTCGGCGTGCTGATCGTAAACCTGCAGCGCGTTCTCATATTGGCCCGCCTGCATCAGGGCATCGGCAAAGCTGGAAATCGCGGTCAGATCGTTGTGGATCGTCAGCAGCTTGCTCGCAGCCGTCCCCGCTTCAGATAACTGCCCGGTCTGCAGGTAGGCCTTCAACAGATCGCGCATGCCGTCGGGATTGGAGTCGATTTCCGGAACTTTCTGAAGTGTTGCGACCGCTCCAGCGGCGTCGCCGGACTCGAGAAAGTTCTTCCCCTGCATCAGCAGCGCGTACGTGTTCCCGGGATCGAGGGTGAGCATGCGCTGCAGGACCTCTTCGGCGCCGCTCAGCGAGCCCTTGGCGCGCATACTTTCGGCAGCGGCCGTGAAAATCTGCCACGCCTCGGCTTTTTTGCCGAGCCGGATGTAGACCTCGGCAAGGCGGACGCGCATCGCGCTGTTTTCCGGGTCCATCTCCAGAATTTTCTGGAAGATGCGGACGGCATTTTCCAGTTCTCCGGCTTTCAGGAATTCGTCGGCGAGCTGCAGGTACTGGGCGCGGGCGTCGTTGAACAGGCCTTGCTGGGTGTAGAGCTCGGCAAGCTTCAGCAAACTGTCGAGCGAGGGCTTGAGTTTGCTGATTTTCTTGTACATGGCGATCGCCTTGACCGTGAAGCCTTGGGTGGCATAAGCGTCGCCCACGTTCTTGAAGCAGTTGGTGGCCTTGTCGCCTTCCCCGATGCGCGAATAGAGATCGCCGACCGTGTTGGTGACGGTCAGGTCCTTGGGATCGTTCTTGAGGATTTTTTCGTACTCAGCGATGGCATTCTGCAGCTTGCCCTGCTGGACGTACTTCTCCGCGTTGGCGAGGACTTTCTGTTTGTTGAAGCCGAACAACGCCATAAAAGTGCGAACTCCAGACCCTGGTCTAGACGCGAATTTTGCCGCAACGCCGGAGTACAGGTTGCCGGGGTCATCTCTACCAGCGGCAGAGGGACGGGCCGGACAAGGCCATTGTACGTCCGGACATGGAGGAAGCGATGGTTACCAAGGGTTACCAAAAGGGAGTGTACTGAAGGTGATCAATATGGAAGGCGGGCGATGGATGGGTTCGGCCCTGCCCCAGAGGCCCTCGGGCAGTCTGACCTACTTCTGGGGGCAGGCGTCCACTAATACGAATTCGCTATTTTGGTTCAATGCCATACCCATGTATGGTTGGGCGGCGCTGTTGAGTTTTACCGGGGAGACATCACGATGACTTGGATTCGAACCATTCCGCTTGCCGAAGCCGACGGCAGGCTGCGCGACGCGATCGAAGGCGAAAAGGTTTTCTATCCGATAGAATACGCGACGCCGGTGCATCCGGATGATTCCGGCGCTTCGTCCATCGTGGGATCGCACACGCTTATTCCCGACGCGCTCTATCACGCCTTCGCAACTTTTGGCTCGCTTATGTCGCCCGAGCTGCCACTCGGCCGCCGCCAGCACGAGATGATCGCCACCATGGTCTCGGTGACCAATCGGTGCGTGTATTGAATCGAGTCGCACGCAGAGTTTCTGCGTAGAGTGACGTTGGACAAAGGACTGGTTGAGGCGCTCGAAAAGGACTACACCGCCGCTCCGATCACGGCACAAGAGCGAACCATGCTCGATTACGTCGTGAAGCTGACAAAGGACGCGACCAAGGTCTCCAAGAACGACATCGAAGGGCTGCGGAAGGCCGGATTCGACGACCGCGGCATTCTGCAGATCGCGCTGATCGCGTCCTGGTTCAACTACATCAACCGCGTGGCCGATGCGCTGGGCGTGGGGCGAGATCAAAGCCAAAGCTTTGCCGCAGAGGGCGCAGAGGCGGCTTTGGGGGAGTAAGTCATAACGCAGCAGGGAAGCTGGGGAGCTCCGCTGCCCCGGACAGCCGACCAGCCCTCCGGCGAAACCGCCAGGGACTCTGGCCGGGGATTGTCCCTGGGTTCCGTAGCGACTCCACCGGTCCAATCGTAACGTTCCTCTTCCACTAAACTGGAATGTGCGAACCGGCCGGCGGCCCCAAGCCGGCTGCGCAGCCATGGCAGAATCCCTGGCCCAATTCCTGGTGGAAAATTTCCGCACGCATCAGCGTGAACGCGCCTATCGTCAGCGGCGCGGTTATCGCACGGAATCATTCACCTATGGTCAGGTTCTTGGAATGGCGCGGGGCTTCGCGGCCGAACTAACCGAGCACGGCGTCGTCAAGAATGATCGCATCATGCTGTGGGGCGAGAACTCGGCCCAATGGGTGGCAGCGTTTTTCGGATGCGCCTTGAGCGGCGTCATCGTCATCCCGATGGACGATGGCGCTTCGGCTGATTTCGCCGTGCGGGTCTTCCATCAGGTGCAGGCGAAACTGCTGGTGGGATCGGGCAAACACATTCGGGAATTTGCCGCGTCCGCTCCTTCGAGGGCGGTTGAAAGTCTGAAAGACCTGGCGCCGACGCCGGAGACGATGGATGCCAATCCTCCGCGAGTCGCGCTCACACCCGACGACATTCTGCAGATTGTTTTCACTTCCGGCACGACCGCCGATCCCAAGGGCGTGGTCATCACTCATGGAAACGTGCTGGCGAACATCGCTCCGCTGGAGCGCGAAATGCTGCCCTATCTTAAGGGTGAGCGGCTGGTGCATCCCCTGCGCTTTCTGAATCTGCTGCCGCTCAGCCACGTGTTCGGACAATTCCTTGGAATGTTCTTACCGCCGCTGCTGGGCGGGACCGTGATTTTTCTGGATGAGCTGAAACCGTCAGAAATCGTTCGAACTATCCGGCGTGAACGGGTTTCTGTCATGGTCGGCGTACCGCGGGTGCTCGAGTCCCTGAAGCAGAAGATCGAGCGCGACATCGAAGATCGCGGCGAGAACGAATCCTTTCGCGCGAAATTTATGTCCGCGAAGGGAAAGCATTTTCTGCGGCGCTGGTGGACTTTCCGCCACATTCGTCGCGAGCTTGGGTGGAAATTCTGGGCCTTCATCTCCGGCGGCGCGACGCTCGCCAGCGAGACCGAGCAATTTTGGGATCGACTCGGCTACGCCGTCATTCAGGGATACGGACTGACAGAAACGACTTCCCTGATCAGCGTGAATCATCCGTTCCGGCTGGGCAAAGGATCGATCGGGAAGATTCTGCCCGGGCGCGAAGTCAAACTGGCCGAAGACGGCGAAATTCTGGTGCGCGGCGGAGGCGTGGCTTCGGGCTACTGGGGTGGGCAGGGCGAGCATGGCGTGGCCGACGACGAAGGCTGGTATCGGACGGGCGACATCGGGGCGCTCGATGAAGCCGGCAACCTTTACTTCAGGGGACGAAAGAAGGAAGTCCTGGTTACGCCGGGCGGAACGAATGTGTATCCCGAGGATCTGGAAGCGGCGCTGCGTATGCAACCCGAAGTGAAGGACTGTCTGGTGATCGGGCTAAAGCGCGGCGGAAACGCGGAGCCGTGCGCTGTGGTGATTTTGCGCAATCATGCGTCGGTGAAAGATGTTGTCGAAAGGGCGAATCAGGCTCTCGCCGAATTCCAGCGCATGCGAATGTGGTTCGAGTGGCCGCAGGAAGATTTCCCTCGGACAAGCACGCAGAAGGCGCGGCGTAATGTTGTCGCCGAGACCGTGCGCGAATACCTCTCCCAGAAATCCCCACCCTACGAAAACGGCGCAATCGGGTGGGCCGCCCCTCGCCCGGGGGGCACCCCCGGGACCCGCAACGATCCCAGTCCTCTGAGCGAATTGGTCGCGCGTGTTTCCGGCAGACCTGCCGGCGTTCTGAGCCAAAACGCAAGCCTCGATTCCGATCTGGGGTTGAGTTCTCTCGATCGGGTCGAATTGCTCAGCGCCGTCGAAGACCGATATCAGGTTGATCTGAGCGAAACACGATTTGGCAACGTGCGGACAGTCGGCGATCTGGAGCGCATGCTGCGTGGAGAAGGCGCGCCGGCGGTCGGATATCACTATCCGGGATGGGTTCTGCGCTGGCCTGTGACATGGGTGCGGCTGGCGGCGCATTATCTGCTGATCCGGCCAGCGATCATTGTTCTCGGCTGGCCGCGAATCGAGGGTCGCGAACACTTGCGCGGCGTCAAGGGGCCGCTGCTGGTGATATCAAATCACATCGGTGATGTCGATCCCGGATTCATTTTGACCGCGCTTCCGGCGCACTTCCGGCATCATCTTGCGATCGCCACCGGGGGAGAGGCGCTCGAGGCGTTGCGAAAGCCGGCTTCGGGGCGGAATGTCTTTTTTCGTGCGTGTGATCGGGTGCGATGGTTTTTAGGAGTTTCGCTGCTGAATCTTTTTCCCTTGCCGCGGGAAGCGGGTTTCCGTCGCAGCTTCGCGTATGCCGGAGAAGCCGTCGACCGGGGCTACAGCGTGCTCGTTTTTCCTGAAGGTCAACACACCACGGATGGGAAGCTGCGCCCGTTTCGCTCAGGAATCGGATTGCTGGCCCAAAATCTCAGTATTCCTGCTTTGCCCATGCGGATTGATGGACTGTTTGAATTGAAGCAGGCGGGAAGGAAATTTGCGGCGCCATGGAAGATTCGGGTCAAGATCGGAGGACCAGTGAAGTTCGAGCCTGGGAGTGATCCCGAGAAAATTGCGGCGGCTTTGGAGGAGGCGGTGAAAAGCCTCTGATAGGTTCCTTTTATCTTCTCGGACTTCGAGAGAAAACACAGCGCGAGTCAAAATCCCTACCCTGTCGCAAAACGGCGCGACCAGGGTGGGGCAAGCGCAACTGCATAGGTCCTTCGGACGCCGACCTCGAGATGACAAATCACTCTTCGTCTGCTTGCGGTTCCTCGGGGTGTTCTGTCTCCGGCTGAATCTCGGGCGTGTTGGATTCTTTGAGCTGGCGATTCAGCGCCTGCAGATCGGTGGACTTGAATTCTTTCCAGCGCTTCAGCACCTCGCCGGCTTCAGTCTCAACCCTGGTGAGAGCTTCGGTCTGCGAGGCTGTGGGCTGCGCATCGACGCCCCACACCTGTTGATACAGAGTGCTCGCGTCGCCATTCACGCGGCTGACAGTGACCTCCGGCGACGGAGGCGCGAAGAATCCACCCGGCGCGCCGAGCAAGGCTAAGAGCTTTTTCTGAAACGCTTCCACAGCTTCTTTTTGGTTCGTCTGCGGTTGAATTTTTTCCACTTGCTGGCGGATCGAATTGCCTTCCGCCACCGCGCGGGAAGAGTCGGTCATGATCGAAGCCAGGCGGGTCTCGGCTTCGAACTTCTTTTGCAGGCCGAGAGTAGGGGTTTTCACGCGCGGGTCCATCTTCACGCTTAGCGGCGCAGTCATGGTTTTGCCGTCAACGGTGAGGCGAACAGTGTAACTCCCCGGCAGAACGGTTGGCCCGAGCGGATATCGCGGTGTGTCGTGCGGAATGGCGGAGATCGGATAGTCGTGGCGCGTGGCCAGAGGAGCGGTGTAATGAAGATCCCAAATCCAGCGCTGCATTCCCGCCTCGGTGGAGAGCGCGCTCCACGGCTTCACCCAATACAGCGGGATCAGCTGCTTTTGCAGCTCTTGCTGCGTGACGTCCGGCTTGTCGTTGCTCGAAAAGCGGCGCACGACTTTTTGGCCATCCAGAATTTGCAGCGTGACTTCATTGGCCTTTGAAGGAAGGAAATAATCGAGAATCGCGCCATCGGGCGGATTCGCGGCGACCGGCTCATCCGGGGGGAGTGGTGTATCGGTGTTGGTGTCGCGCTCGACTCGATAGGCGGGCGCAGGCTGGTAGAGATGAACGGAGTCGGCAACTTCTCGAGATGCCTGCCGCAGCGGCGTGATGTCGTCGAGAACCCAGAACGAGCGTCCGTGGGTGCCAAGGATGAGATCGTCATCGTGAATCCACAGATCGCGCATGGAAGTGTGTGGCAGATTCAACTGCAGCGATTGCCAGTGGTCGCCGTCGTCGAATGAAACCCAGACCGCGTTTTCAGTTCCGGCGTAAAGCAGGCCTTTGCGGACCGGATCTTCGCGGACGGTATCGACCGCACCGAAATCGGGCAGGCCATTGGTGATCAACTGCCAAGATTCGCCCCCGTCGTGCGTGCGATAGATATAAGGATGCGTGTCGTTGATGCGGAAACGGCTGACCGAGGCATACGCGGTCTGCTCGTCGAAGTGGGAAGCGGAAATCTGCGTGACCTTGCTCCACGCTGTAAGCTCTTTCGGAGTCTTGTTGGTCCAGTTTTTACCGCCGTCGCGCGTGACCCAGATCTGGCCGTCGTCGGTGCCAGCCCACAGCGTCCCGATGTTCTTGAAAGAAGGCGCGAGCGCGTAGATCACGCCACGTTGCCTGTCCACACCTTTGCGGAACATGGTTCCCACACTCGGCGGCGCGCCCGGATTTTCACGGGTTAAGTCAGGGCTGATCGTCTGCCACGAGTTTCCACCGTCGGTTGTCTTGAACAGCACGTTGGCCGCGTAGTACAGCGTGTGCGGATCAACCGGCGAAAACATCAACGGCTCGGTGCGATCGGTGCGATATTGCGGGTTGCGCAGGGGAATCGGCGTAACGTTTTGGACCTGGCCGGTCGAAAAATGAAATTTCGAAACCTCGCTGCGTCCGCCGCCGTAAATGATGTCGTCGTTGAGCGGATCGGGCGCGACGTAGCCGTATTCGATCACGCCGACCGGATGCCAGTCGCGGAACGTGATGGCACCATCGTTGCCGCGGCTCAGCGTGCAAACAGAACCGCTCTCCTGCTGCGCTCCGCAGACGCGATAGGGAAAACCGCCGCTTGCGATGACGTGATAGAGCTGCGCCGTGGGCTGGTTGTACCACGAACTCCAGGTCGCCCCGCGATTGACGGTAACCAGCGCTCCCTGATCGCTGACCAGAAGAATAATGTCGCCGTTGTTGGGGTTGATCCAGAGATTCTGATAGTCGTCTCCGCCGGGCGCGCCCCGAAAACCCGACCACGTTTTTCCGCCATCGTCTGATCGCATGGTGACCGTACTCGCCACATAAACGAGGTCGGGATTTTTCGGATCGACTTTGGGGATCGAGAGGTCGCCGCCGCCAATCCGGCCCGCGGGACGCGAATCGGTGGTGATCTGGGTCCAACTGTCGCCCGCGTCGTCGGAGCGATAGACGCCGAGTTTGCCCGAGGCTGTTCCGACCGTGGCGTACAGCCGCTTGGGATCGCTGGGGGCGATCGCAACGTAAGTCTGCGAAAGATCTTTCGGCAAGCCGTTCGTTAGCTGCTGCCAGTTCTGGCCGCCGTCGGTTGACTTGAAAAGCCCGCCGCCGGTGCCGTTGAACTCGTTGCCGTCCTCCCATGGACCTTCGCGCACTTCCCACATCGCGGCGTAGATGACATCGGGATTCGACGGGTCGATTTCGACGTCGGAGGCGCCGGTATTCTCGTCTTTCGAGATGACTTTCTTCCAGTTCTGGCCGCCATCGGTCGAGAGATAGAGGCCGCGCTCTTCACTTGGGCCGTAGGGATGGCCGAGTACAGCGGCAAAAACTTTGTTGGGATCTCGCGGATCGACGGCTAGCGCGGGAATCTGCTGGCCATCGCGCAGGCCGAGATGAGTCCAGGTCTTGCCGGCGTCGGTGGTTTTGTAAATTCCATTGCCGACGGAGAGATCCGGACGATGCAATCCTTCCCCGCTGGCGACGTAAACGACATCGGGAGCGGAGGGCGCGACGGCGATTGCGCCGATCGACTGCGTGGATTCGTGATCGAAGATTGGATTCCAGGTTCGACCATAGTCGTCGCTCTTCCACACGCCGCCGTTCACGGGAGCCATGTAGAAGATATTGGGCTGGCTCGGAACGCCGCAGGCGGCGCGGGTGCGTCCGCCGCGAAGCGGGCCGATCATGCGCCAGTGCAAATCCTGATACGTGTTTTCGGGAACCTGCGACGAAGCTGCGATGGCGGAGATTGCAAGAAAGGAAAAGACAAGAAGACGAACCGCGGTGCGTGATCGCCTCACGTGTGTGCCCCCTCAGTTTTGAAAACTGCAAAAGCATAAGGATAACTCAAAGGATGAAGTAAAATTCATGGCGGGTTAAGAATTGAACAGTTCCGCAGAGGAGGCTAACATTTCGCGCATGCCCCAGGACACCCTTACCATCACAGATCAACCAGGAAGCCAACCCGGACAACGCATTCTGACCCTTGTCGGCCCTCTTATACTACCCAACATCTTCTCGTTCCAAAGCACGGTACGTTCCGACCAGTCGCAGTCGCTCATCCTCGATTTTTCGAAGGTCCCTTATGCCGATTCCGCCGGAATTGGGGCGCTGGTCGGCGCTTATGTGACGCGGCAGAATTCGAAACGGCAGCTGGGCTTGGTGGGGGTCTGCCAACGGGTGCGCGACGTTTTGAAAGTCACGCATGTGGAGCAGTTCTTT
Organism: Candidatus Sulfotelmatobacter sp.; assembly: GCA_030037515.1. GTDB lineage: Bacteria > Acidobacteriota > Terriglobia > Terriglobales > Acidobacteriaceae > Sulfotelmatobacter. The sequence goes on along the minus strand of JASHRE010000874.1, from coordinate 772 downwards.
CAGTTTTTTGATTCGGTCGAAGCGGCGCAACAGAACTGAGCAAGTGAGGCGATCCGAACCCGCGATATCGCGCCGCAAAAAACGCGACGCGTCGCCCCTCCCAGCACCCCCAAGGGGGGCGTGCTGGGGGGCCCGGTTTGCACCGACCGCTTAGATCCTTGGCCACGCACACCAGCTGGTTAGGAATGACAACCACGCGTCCACCGCAAGTTTGACTGCTGGCGATTGCCCTCCTAACATTAGGAAAATTTCTGGGTTCTTCTGCAATCCTCCCGGAACTGAAAGCGATGATCAATCAGACGATCTTGCATTACCGCATTACGAGCCAGCTGGGTCAGGGCGGAATGGGAGTGGTGTACGAGGCGGAAGACCTGAATCTGGGGCGGAAAGTTGCGCTCAAGTTCTTGCCTCCGCAACTTGCGCGCGACCAGAACGCGCTCGATCGTTTTCTGCTCGAAGCGCGATCGGCCTCGGCGCTGAACCATCCCAATATTTGCACGATTTATGCGGTCGAGAATGCAATGAGCGAGCGCGGGGAACGGCAGTCGTTCATTGCCATGGAACTGCTCGAAGGGCAAAGCCTCGAGCAGAGGTTGTATTCCGGGCCACTGCCCCTCGATCGTCTGCTCGAATTTTCCATTCAGCTGGCCGACGCGCTCGCCGCCGCCCACACCAAGGGGATCGTTCATCGCGACATCAAGCCGGGAAACATATTTGTGACTCAGAGGGGACCGGTCAAAATCCTGGATTTCGGTTTGGCAAAGCTGACCCA
>JASHRE010000873.1 GCA_030037515.1 Candidatus Sulfotelmatobacter sp. | reverse complement strand
AGCCGCCTAAGGTTGAGCTGGTCTGCAGCGGACATTCCCGTCCGCCTGTAAGCGTGAGTGGGAGGCGGCAGAGGTGACCGCCTCCCGATTTATTTTGCAAATTTGGTAATTTTCGTAATCCAAAACCTGAGGACATCAGGGATCCTAAAATTGCTCGATCACAATTACCAAATCACCGAATTGAGGTTCTCTCCATGCCCATCCGTTGGGACAAATTTACAGTAAAGGCGCAAGAAGCCGTGCAGCGGGCCAATCAGCTGGCCGCCGAACACGGCAATCCCGAGTTGCAGCCATTGCATCTGCTGGCCGCTCTGCTCGAAGACAAAGAAGGCATTGTTCCGCCCGTGCTCGAAAAAATCGGCATCGGGCCGCAGTCTGTTCTGGCGGAGGTTTACCGCGAGCTCGAGAAACTGCCCAAAGTCTCCGGGGAAGCCGCGCAGCCGACGCTTGCAAACGAAACCAACAAGCTCCTCGATCAGGCGTTCAAAGAGTCTTCCAACTTCAAAGACGAATACGTTTCGACCGAGCATCTGCTGCTCGCGGTGACGCACATGAAACGCGACGCGGCCCAGCAGCTTCTCGCCCGTTACGGCGCGACCTACGATGCGATCCTGAAAGCGTTGACCGTGGTACGCGGCTCGCAGAAAGTGACCGACCAGAATCCGGAAGCGAAATATCAGGCGCTCGAGCGCTATGCTCGCGATCTGACCGAGCAGGCACGCCGGGGCAAGCTCGATCCCGTGATCGGACGCGATGAAGAAATCCGGCGCGTGGTTCAGGTGCTTTCCCGCCGCACAAAAAACAACCCCGTGCTGATCGGCGAGCCCGGAGTCGGCAAGACAGCCATCGTCGAAGGCCTGGCGCAGCGGATCATCTCGGGCGATGTTCCCGAAGTCCTGAAGAACAAGCGCGTGGTCGCGCTCGATCTGGGAGCGATGCTCGCGGGCGCGAAATATCGCGGCGAATTCGAAGATCGCCTGAAAGCAGTTCTGAAAGAAATCGAAGACTCCCAGGGACAGGTCATTCTGTTTATCGACGAGTTGCACACGCTGGTCGGAGCGGGAGCGGCCGAAGGCGCCATCGACGCCTCCAACATGCTGAAGCCGGCGCTGGCCCGCGGCGAACTGCGCGCAATTGGTGCGACCACTCTGAACGAGTACCGCAAGTACATCGAAAAAGACGCCGCTCTCGAACGCCGGTTCCAAATCGTCTTTGTGGGCGAGCCCAACGTCGAAGACACGATCGCCATTCTGCGCGGTCTCAAAGAGAAGTATGAAGTCCATCACGGCGTGCGTATCAAGGATTCCGCCATCGTCGCAGCGGCTACGCTGTCACATCGGTACATTTCTGATCGTTTCCTGCCCGACAAAGCCATCGATCTGATCGATGAAGCCGCAGCCTCGCTGCGCATCCAGATCGATTCCCTGCCCACCGATATCGATCAACTCGAGCGCCGGGCCACGCAGCTGGAGATCGAAAAACAGGCGCTGAAGAAAGAGGACGATGCGAATTCCAGGGAACGTCTGGGTGTCATCGAGAAAGAACTGGCGGAGATCCGGGAGAAGTCGAACACGCTGAAGGCGAATTGGAAGAAGGAAAAAGATGCGATTGCGCGGATCCGCGCACTCAAGGAAAAAATCGATCAACTTAAGATCGAGGAGCAGGCAGAGGAGCGCAAGGGGAGTCTGCAGCGGGTGGCGGAGATTCGTTATGGTTTGCTGCGCCAGGCAGAACAGGAACTTTCGAAATTGACAGCAGATGCGGGCGGGGGGGCGCGCCCCACGCGGATGCTCAAAGAAGAAGTTGACGAAGAAGATGTCGCGCGCATCGTCTCCAAGTGGACCGGCATTCCGGTCTCGAAGATGCTCGAAGGCGAAGTCAAAAAGCTGGTCAACATGGAAGACCGTCTGCGCCAGCGCGTGGTCGGCCAGGATGCGGCCCTGGAGCGCGTGGCCAACGCCATTCGCCGTTCGCGAGCAGGACTCAGCGATCCCAAGCGTCCCATCGGCTCGTTCATTTTTCTCGGGCCGACCGGCGTCGGTAAAACCGAACTCGCCCGCGCTCTCGCCGAATTTCTGTTCGACGACGAACACGCCTTGCTGCGTATCGACATGTCGGAGTACATGGAGAAACATTCCGTGGCGCGATTGATCGGCGCTCCCCCGGGATATGTCGGCTACGAGGAAGGCGGCCAGCTCACCGAAGCGGTTCGTCGCCGGCCCTACGCGGTCGTGCTCTTCGATGAGATCGAAAAAGCGCACCCCGATGTTTTCAACATTCTGCTGCAGATCATGGATGATGGCCGGCTCACCGACGGCAAAGGCCGCGTCGTCGATTTCAAGAACACGATCATCATCATGACGTCGAACCTCGGGTCGACGTACTTGCAGGCTGAAGGTTTGCGGTCGGAAAAGGATTTCGAACAGGCCGTTCAGCAGGTGATGAATCAGCTGCACGCAAGCTTCCGCCCGGAATTTCTGAACCGCGTGGATGACATCATCGTGTTCCGTCCGCTCGGCAAAGAACAGTTGGTTAAGATCATCGAACTGCGGCTCGAGGATGTCCGCCGGCTGCTGGCCGAACGCAAGATCTCGCTCGAACTCACCGATGCTGCGAAGGACTTGCTCTTCGCCGAAGGCTACGATCCGAACTTCGGGGCGCGTCCGTTGAAGCGAGCAATCCAGAAGCTGATTCAGGATCCGCTCGCGCTCAAAATTCTTGATGGGGAAATCCTCCACGGCGATCATGTCATCGTCGACGCCGACAAGAAAGCCGGCAAGATGCGCTTCGAAGTCAGCCAGCGCGTAGGCGAGAAAGAGCGCGTGAAAGCAAAACGGTGAAAGCTACCCCCGCTGGGGGGCGCGGCGCGGATTCTCGTGGGACGGACGTCTGGGGATCGGCGCAAATCCGCATGGGGGTTCCGCCCTTAGCTTTCACGAACGCCTCCAGCGCGGTGGGTGCTTGCGCCAAATAAAATCCGGCCGCCGCAAAAATCGCGATTTCAGCCCCGCACAGGAAAACACGCAGGCCGATTTCAGCCGAAGAAATCGTTGGCACGAGACAGCCGACCCCCCAAACCATGACGAGCAGAGCCAGCCAGCGCGCCCAGTTTCGCAGTCGATACAATCCCCAGCCAATCGATCCGTAAGCACAGCCCACCAACAACATCATGTACGGTCCGGCTAATTCCAGGCCGTGCATGAATCGCGATCCAAGCATCAGAGGTAACGTCCCCGGGGCGACGATCAGAACCACGGCGACGACCCACAGATACGCGGCCGAGAACAAAAAGTAAACGGAAATAAGAGCAATTGGAATTGGCCGCGCTCTGGTCCCAACTCGATTCATTTCGCGCTTCGCCTCGGGCTCGGAAAGTCCAAGCCATCGATTAAGTCCTCGACTCCGTCGTCGGTGCCTGCGATCACCGTTATCGAAACCGCGTACCCGTGCGACAGCATTACCAGCGTCGATTGCCGCATGACGCGCGTTCCTAGATCTTTGTGGAAGTCGCCGCGAACCAGCGTCTGTGCCCCTATCGCCACTTCATAAGGATCTTCGTCTTTTTCGAAGCCCTGCGCTTCCGCCACTTCACTCAGCGGACCAAAATACTGCGCCGCCTCTTTCAATCCCGGGTACGCGGCGATAGGCTCGGCCGCAATCAGCACCGAAGAATTCACCTCTTCGCCCTTCGCCTCTGGGGGCCGAGAAAATGCCGCCAGCAACACTTTCGCCCCGGCGCTTGAAGCGTTCGCGGCTACGGGTTTAGTCGGGTCTGCAGCATCGTTGCTAGAACCGGAGTTTTGGTTCTGTTCCGCGTTCATCACATCCGTGCGCAACACCCACCCTTCCGGGATTTTGCAGCGGAACCCCAGAGCATTGTTCCGATAGCTGCCGTTGCTCACCGAGCCGGGGTCCAGAGAGCTTTCCATAGCCGGCCGGCCCGCATGGGGGCGCGAGGAAGAAGACTGGGCGCCGAGCTGCTCTGCCGGCACAATCAGGGCCACAAAAAAGAGAAAGAAGATGCTGGGAAACGAGCCGATACTCATTCGCCCATGGTAATCGAAAAATCGAAGCGGCATGCATACACCACATTGCAAGCGCACCGCCCACTTTCAACTCAATCGGGCGCGTCAGGCCGCCACTTCCACCGCTTGCGGCTGGGTGCAATGGGAGCAACGCCGCGCGGCGATTGGAATTTCGCTGAGACATTCCGTGCACTTCTTCGTGGTCGGATCGGCCGGCTTGTCGTTCTTGTGCATTCTCGCCAGCAACATATTGACCGGCACCACCACGAAGAAGTAGACGGCAGCCGAGATCAGCAGAAACGAGATGCAGGCGTTGATGAAATCACCGATCGGAAACGGCGTGTTGTGAATGCTGAACTTGAGATTCGAGTAGTCGGGCTTGCCCACCACGAGCTGGATCAGCGGCATTAGAAAAGCCTTGGTCAGTTCGGTGACGACGCCGCCGAACGCTGCGCCCACGACGACGCCCACAGCCATATCGACCACGTTTCCGCGTAGGATGAATTTCTTGAAACCATCGAGCATGACTGCCTCCCAAAGCGTTCGTGCGGTCACTCTAAGACAGGAGCAAGGGAAGGTCAAGGGAGGGTGGTTCGGAGCAAAAGTTGAAAGCGTTACGTTTGGGAGGAGACTGCGCGCGTCCAGTGTCGCGGGCGAGGCTTCATCGCAATCGCAAATCTGTTTTCTACTTCGTAACCAAAAACATTTTCTTGGCGGTCGAGAATCGGCTGCCGGGCGCGTATCATAACCCCTTGCCCACTGGGCGGGAGCCTGCCGGGCTGCCGCCGCGCCTCGGGACAGGTTGCTCACATTCGTGTTAGGCAGGACACCAAAAAACTTGGCAGGAACTCTTGGCGACTGGACCGGAAAGATTCAAAAATCTAACGATTTTGGCAATTTTACGCCTCCCAACTTGCGATTACGGGCCGTTTTCGAGCAGACTATTAGGGCGGCGCGAAAAGCGCGCCATTCTGCATTCTTTTCTTTTCGGACGGGAGACATCATGAACCGATCGATTGCGCTGCAGTTAGCGCTATTGTGTACCCTGACCCTGGTTGCCATCGCGGGAGTCCCCAGCGACAAGTCGGCCTACGTGGGGGGAACCGAAGGCGACATTCCAGCGAATACCGAAGGCTATTGCACGACCGGCAATGAGAGGGAGTTTATCTTTGCCTTCAAGAACGGACAGCTCGTGATCCCCTACGATCAGATCAACGATCTCGAGTACGGACTCGATGCCGCGCGCCGGCTCACCTTCAGCACGGCCGCCAATCCGTTTCGTCTGTTCACGAAAAAGAAACAACACTTTCTCACCATCGGCTGGAAAGACGAGCATGCCCAGCAGCACGCGGCGGTTTTTGAACTGGGCAAATCAGTCGTGCGACCTACGATTGTGACGCTGGAAGCGAGAACGGGCAAAAAGGTAGACTATCAGGACGATGCAGCCCGCAAGAGTCTGGGCGGTCTGTAGCCTTTTCGGGCCGTCAGAATCGAAGGTGGATTCTGATTTTTGACTGCGACTTTCGTCGCGCCC
>JASHRE010000872.1 GCA_030037515.1 Candidatus Sulfotelmatobacter sp. | reverse complement strand
AGAAAATCCTCGTTGTCTTCTGCGTCCGAGGCCGCAATCAGGAGCACGTGCAAGTTGGGGCCGTTTGAGGTCTTGAAACTTGTCAGGCGTAAGGTGAGCGCGCCATTGTCTCCGGAATAAACAGTCGCCCGGCCCGAGGTGCTGTGAGCGGCACCGTGAAAGGTACCGGTTGCCACGATCTTGCCGGTTTGCGCCATAAGAGCAACAGCGCCAACCAGCGCTACCACCGCTGCTGAGAACCTAACCAATGTTTTCTCGTTCATCGTCTTCTCCTCATTTATCAAGCGCATGCAATGCGACAATCTCATGTGCGTTGCCAAGCGCCATACTCATTGCAAACCGCACGCCAAAAAAGCCAAGCGTTGCATGGAAGAATGTCGAGCGAGGTAAGTTGTTCCATTTTTAGAAGATATCTTCGTAAAAGAGGCAAATCGGCGGATGGCTGAGTGTCGAATTCGTGACCAATGCCCAACACTGACGGATTTCGGTCCCAAATCATCGTTGTCCAGCACGACCCGAACACTCGAACTAGCACTAGGATTCAGCAGCGAATCTTCCGATTGGAAACGTGAGAGCGGGAACTGCTCGTACGGTGGACGCGCCAAAACACGGCCGTGGGCTGTGGTCCTTACCTGTCGCGCGCAGCAGACCATCGGCCGGTTTGCACACTTCAGATCGGGGGAAAACAGAGTCAATCCCCATGCGCGCGGAAAAGCCCCATCAGGTTGCCAACCGTATTCCCGTGAACTGCCAGCGCGTTGGCGGCGGAAAGAAGTTGCGGTAGGTCGCACGCACATGGCTCGCAGCCGTAACGCAGGATCCCCCGCGCAATACCATCTGGCCGCACATGAACTTCGCGTTGTATTCCCCGGGAGCCCCAGGGAGCGGCTTATATCCGGGGTAACCGGTGTAGGCACTTGCGGTCCACTCCCAACAATCCCCGAAAAGTTGCTCAACGCCGGTGCCGTTCGCCGTGGCGGGATGCAGTCTGTCGCTGTCGAGCAGGTTTCCGTGAAGTGGTGCTTGGTTCGCAACGCACTCCCACTCCGCTTCGGTCGGCAGGCGGCAACCTCGCCAGCGTGCGAAGGCATCGGCCTCGAAGAAGCTTATGTGGCACAGAGGCGTATCCAGCAAAGTGGAAAGCCCGTGCCAACCCCTGAGCGTAAATACTCTCCAACCGGTCTCGTCGTTGCAGTCGCGTTCCCAGTAGAGCGGTGCTTGCCAGCCCGCTTTGGTTACCGTTTCCCAGCCCTCCGAGAGCCAATATTCGGGGCGTGTGTAAACCTCGTCCGACATGAACTCTAAATACTCGCGGCACGTTACAGCCCGGTTCGCGATCTGGAAGGCTTCCAGGTAGACCTTGTGACGCGGGGTTTCGTTGTCAAAGCAGAAGTCGAGATGATTCGCTGTCTCGAGGGGATAGCCAATTTCGATCAGCCCCCCCTTAAAGCTGTGCCAGGTCAGTTTGGAGGCGGCAGACCGTTTCTCTTCCAACCGAGAGGAGCCAGCATATGACGGGTGAAGAGGATTCGAGAAAAAAGCGTGCTTAATGTCCGTCAGCGCGAGTTCCTGGTGTTGCTGCTCGTGGTTAAGGCCCAACAGAATGATCCGCGCCGGCTCATCGTTTACCAAACCCCAGAGGAGCCTTTCCATCTCTTGGTCGACGTGCTGCCGGTAAGCTAGCACCTCATCAAGAGAGGGGCGAGAGAAGCAATCGCGCAACTTCTTTTCGGGAATTTCCCGTCCCAGTGAGGTGTAATAGCTATTAAAAAGCCAATGAAACTCCTGCTGAAACGCCTTGTATCCAGGAAGGAAAGGTCTTAACACGAAGGTTTCGAAGAACCAGGTAGTATGGGCCTGATGCCACTTGGTGGGACTGGCTTCGGGACAGGATTGCACCATCTGGTCCTCCGGGGAGAGACACTCCGCGATCGAGCGTGTCACCGAGCGAACCGCTTTGTACTTCGAGTCGAGTTCTGGCATTACCGTTCTCAAGACTCGAGCCGTCGTCAAAGATGAAGTAGACAATTTTGCCTGGGCGAGCCCGACAGAGTCGCTGCGTCAGTTGGCGCCCGCAACCTTGGATAGCAAGCGACACGCCAACGCAGGAAGGTCAACGCACGCGAGAGTTTCGTGGTTCAAACCCTTCAGACGCATAAAGATGACCGAGCGACGCTGCGGCCGGCTTCTCTCGGCTCTGACGAAACGGTGATGGATGGCCGTCAGTGACGGACTGTCGTCGCGGAAAATCTCGCGGCCCTTAAACTCACAAGGATGCCGGGCGGTTTACGCTGCTCCTACCTGCGCCGCTGCAGCACGACTCACGCGAAGCTTGCGCATCCTGTACAACAAGGACGTCCGTTTCATGCCCAGACGCTCAGCCGCCCCGTTCCGCCCGCCGATGACCCAATTCGTCGCTTCGAGAGCCCGGAGGATATGATCTCGCTCGACTTCCGCAAGACCGCTGATTGGCAAATTCACACACGGCTCAGGGCTGAACGACTCCAGCTCCCAGACTGGGGCACGCAATACCACGTGAGGAGAGAGAATCACCGCCCGCTCGATAAAGTTTTGTAGTTCCCGGACGTTTCCTGGCCAGCGATAGCTCGCCAGTGCATCCATCGTCTCCTCAGAGATCTCTTCAATGGTCTTGTTCATTCGTCGCGCGCACAAGCCCGTGAAATGCCAGACGAGTTCGGGAATGTCTTCGGAACGCTGCCGCAAAGCGGGCACAGGGATAGGAAATACTTTCAGGCGATAGTAAAGGTCCTCGCGAAATGTGCCCTGCTTTACCATCGCCGCCAGGTCGCGATGCGTGGCCGCAACCAGGCGTACGTCAACCTTTCGCGTGTGATTGCTGCCCAGTCTCTCGAACTCTTGCTCTTGCAGCACGCGCAGCAGTTTTGCCTGAAGTTCCAAGGGAATGTCGCCCACTTCGTCCAGAAAGAGCGTGCCCTGATTCGCGAGCTCGAACCGCCCTGTCTTTTGAGCGATTGCTCCGGTGAACGCTCCTCTCTCGTGACCAAATAACTCGCTCTCGAGGAGGCCGAGGGGGATGGCAGCGCAGTTCAACTTCACAAAGGTCCGCCCCCGCCGGCAACTGGAATTGTGAATGGCTCGCGCAATCAGTTCCTTGCCTGTTCCCGTCTCACCTAGAATCAGCACGCTCGAATCGGTAGGAGCCACCAGGGACACCAGGTGCAATGCGCTCTTTAAAGCTGGGCTCTTGCCGATAATCTCTCCGAGTTCAGCGCGAATTCCCTCGTTCATGTAAAAGTTCTGCCTCGTCTCTTTCCGAATGGGGTTGAAATTGCTTCTGGCATTTTCGATGGCAAGAGATACGGGAGCGCAAGTCATACGCTTACCTTTGCTTTCTCCCCGGAACTTCGGGGGTAGATACTTAAATGACCGAATAAAAGACGATCGAGGCGTACCGAAGGTTCACAATTCCGAAGCATCCGAATTCCTCGAGGACGACGGACGCTCCGGCCTATACAGATCAGAGAGTTACTGCAAACCCTCAGTCGCCCGCTTTCGTCTGTCAAGAAAGTAGAGACATCTTGGGAATTGCGTAAGCCTAAATAGGGCGCGCGAGAGATGACTCGTTCGAGTCAGAGTGTTCTGGCCTCGTTTGGCAAACGGTGCGGTCAGACTGAGCTGGGTTGTGAGGGAAACAGAGGTGGAAGTATCGCCTCAAGGCGGTATGCATTATTTTGAGCCTGAGTGGACAATGAGCCGGCGGCCAAATAGCCGGGAATCAAACGAAAATGCTCCCGGCCCCAAAAAGAAAACAACGCAGGTCACGCAGAACGTGAAGACGATGTGATAGGGGTCCGATTCTTGTGCGCGGAGCACCAGGAAGATCTGCATCACTGCGGAAAGGACGCAACTGATGGGCGTGAAGGCTCCAATACAGAATGCTGAGACGAGTAGCATTACTCCGGCGATCTCCCAAGTGGGAACAGCAACCACGTGATCGACGACGCTGTTGCAAAACACCATTCCGGCCGCACACATGCGCAACAGCAGCAGTCCGCAGCCAGCCGCACCCCCCGGAAACATCGAAAACAGTCTTTGCACGAGTCTAGGGTAAAGGCTCGAACTGCGCCCGCGGAATCCCAGAAGGAGGCAGCAGCCAATAGCTCCTTCGAGGGGGGACGGATTTTGCAAGAGGGTCATATCATAACGGGAAAGCCGAGGGCGTTGGTATGACGGAACCCCGCGTCATTCGAGTCATGGCAGTCGACGATCACCCGTTGATGATGGCTGGCATCGTCGGTGAGATCAATGCGCAAGCTGACATGCGCGTCGTTGCTGAGGCATCCGACGGCGATGAAGCCCTAGTCCTGTTTCAGAAACATCGCCCCGACGTCACCTTGATGGATATACGCATGCCAAAAGTCAACGGCATTGCGGCGATCTCGTCGATTCGCGAGCAATTTCCTCAGGCCCGCATCATCGTCCTGACTACCTCTGCCGGCGACGTTCAAGCGGTTCGGGCCTTCAAGGCTGGAGCAGCCGGCTACTTGCTCAAGAATCTGCTACGAAGGGAATTAGTGGAAACGATTCGTCTTGTGCACAAGGGTCAGAAACGCATCCCCCCGGAAGTCGCCCAGCAGATCGCTGAACATGCAGCGGATGATTCCATCACGAGCCGTGAGCTCGACGTGCTACGGGGAGTAGCGAACGGTAATTCGAACAAAATCATAGCTGACGATCTGAATATTTCTGAGCACACGGTCAAGAATCATCTGAAGAACATCCTTTCCAAGTTAAACGCGAGTGATCGGACGCACGCTGTCATGATCGCCATCAAGCGCGGTTTCCTGGATATGTGAAATGAAAATATTTATGTGGCACATGTCCTTACTTTTCTAATTCACCCTCCCACAGCCGCTTCAGCCTCCGGAACCAGGAAGCATTCGGATCTGAAACGAAGGCAACACCGGCCGGTATTCTGACCTCCACTTCCGTACCGGCTCCGGTCCCGCTCCACACATCCAGGTGCGCACCAATCTTTTTGGCACGTTCTCTCATTCCAGGTAATCCAAAATGCCCATCTCGATGTCCGTGCTTCAGAATCGCCGAATCAATCCCAATGCCGTCGTCCCGGAATCGGATGCGCATTTCGCTCCGCTCGTAGTTGAGTTCTGCCTCAATCGAGTGCGCGCCAGAATGGTGAAAAGCGTTGCCCAGCGCCTCTTTTCCGATCTTAAACAGCTCCTCGAAGACCACTGGGTGCAAAGGACGAATCGACCCGTTGATGACCACTTTGAATTCGCAGGAACTGCCGTCCCGCATTCCCTCGCCGAAATGAACGAAAGCGGTGGGCAACTCGTTTTGTTCGGAAGCCGTGGCCCGGAGATCCAAGACCAGTTCCCGCCCTTCGAGCATCACTTGGTCCGATTGTTTCAAGGTGTCTTCGAAGATTTGCCGCGCAGGTTCGTGTTTGCCGAGCTGAGACGTCGCCGTGTGGAAACGTAGCAGCAAACCCTGGATCCCCTGAAAAAACGTGTCATGCAAGTCCCTCGCGATTCGTTCTCGCTCCGCAAGCCGCTCGTACATCCGTCCGCGCAGTTGCATCGTCACTTGTCTGACGCGGAGACGGTATGCGGAATAAACCAAACCCGCGAAGCCAAAAAGGCAGATTGCTTTGAACCACGCTCCCTGAGTGAAAGACGGTGGAATCGTAAACCCAAGCCGCGCGCCAGTCTCATTCCACACGCCATCGTCGTTCGATGCAATCACGCGAAATTCGTAGCGACCAGGTGGCAGGTTGGTATAGCTCACTTCGCGGCGGGAGACGGGCTGGCTCCACTTCGTGTCGTAGCCTTCCAGTTTGTATCGAAAGCGGACTTTCTGCGGTACCACGAAACTCAAAGCGGTGTAGTTGATATCCAAATTTCGGATGAGAGGTGGCAGCCGCACGTCGCGCTCGACGGGATAGCTGGCGCCGTTGGCCTCGAGCCCTTCCACTACGACGTTGGGAGGCAGGGTATTCCTCGGCCAGTTGCGCGGATCAAAGGATTGTACAACGTTGTTGTTGGCGAACCACAGCCGGCCATCGAGTGAGCGGGTCGCTTGGGGCTGTAACGGAGTCATTCCGGGCTCTGCACCGCAGTAAACATCCAGGAACTCGATGTTGACTTGCACGGATGCATTCTCATGCCATCGAGCCAGCTCGGACGCCGCGACAGAGAACAGTCCGCATCTAGCATAGAACCAGAGTGCACCCGCATCGTCCTTCACGGCCGCGTACAACTCGTTGCAAGGCAATCCATTCGCGGTTGTCATCTTGGCGGTTTTATGGTCGTCCCACCAGAGGAACGCGTCCTCGGCGACGGCCCACAACCCGCCGCCAGAAGCCGGCAGCAACTGCCGGATGCTGTTGGCGCTGACATGAGGAAACGTTTCCGACCGGTCGTCACGGTAGTAGGCTAGATCGCCACTGACGCAGCCCAGCCACACTCCTTTCGCGGAATCACCCGCAATCGAAAAACATGGCTGGGGCAGACTGATTTGGCGCCGCACCTGAAGGTTCTCGATTCGAAACAGGATGTCGCGGGTCAGAACCCACTCGTCGCCTGCTGCATCTTCCGCAATTCCAAGAACGATTCCAAGCGAGCTCTCGTCGGATCTGGGAATCGCTAGAAAATGTCCGTGATCGAGCACAGACAAGCCGCTGTCCACTCCCACCCAGAGTCTACCGCGGCGGTCCTCAAACATCGTGGTGATATCGCGTCCGGGCAGACCATGATTTGTGCGGATGGCCGAAAGCTTATCTTGCCTAAGAAAACCCAGTGCCTCCGCTCCGCCAATCCATAAGCCGCCATCATGCGAAGCCAAAACAGTATCGACGTGATCGGATACCAGGCCTTCCTTAATCGAATAACTCACGACTGGCAGGTCACGAAAGCTGTCGATACCCTTCGTGGTCGCGACCCATAACACTCCCTCACGATCCTGGAAGAAGGATCCTTGCACGGCGTCACTTGACAAGCCATCTGCGTTGGAGAAATGATCTGTCCTCCCGTCAAAAATCCGATAGCACCCGTCGCTTTGCGTCGAAATCCATAGAGCACCCTTTCGATCCCGAAAGAGTCCATTCGTACTCGGAGGAGGGCCTTGCACCTTGGGCAGAGGATGTGGTGTCCACTTCCCATGAGCAAATTCCTGAACCTGCAGGTTTCCATCGGGCTGCTGCAGCCCAATCCACACATGACTTTGATCCACGACGGAT
>JASHRE010000871.1 GCA_030037515.1 Candidatus Sulfotelmatobacter sp. | reverse complement strand
GGCATCTGCCACTCGATCGTGCTCGAGAGCTACGCGCTGCCCGGTCAGCTCAACATCGGCTCGGATTCCCACACGCCGCATGTCGGAGCGATCGGATGCGTCGCGTTCGGCATCGGCACCACCGACGTTTTCAATTCATGGATCACGAAAGATGTGCGGGTAAACGTGCCTGAATCGGTGAAGGTCGTCCTTTGCGGCAAGAAGCACCCCAATGTGACGGCGAAAGATTTCATCCTGAAGATTCTCAGCCTCGAATACGTGCGCAGCGGGAAGGCTCTGGCGAAAGTTATGGAATACGCCGGCGAGGCGATTGAACAACTCAGTGTCGACGAACGCGCCACCATGACCAACATGGCGGCTGAAATTGGCGGATTCACTGGCATTGTCGCGCCCGATAAGAAAGCGGTCGATTTTCTGGTTGAACGCCGCAGCATGAGTCGCGACCAGGCCGAGAAAATGATCGAGGGTCTTTACAGCGATCCCGGAGCGCAGTACGCGCACGTGATCGAACTCGACGCGGCAGAAATCACGCCCATGGTGGCAACGCCGGGCGATCCGGGCAATGGCAAGTATATCCGCGCACTCCACACGCCCGTTCCAGTAGAAATCGCCTACGGTGGAACCTGCACTGCCGGCAAGAACGAAGACATGGACATGTACGCGCTTGTTCTCGCCGACGCTCTCAAGCACGGGAAACGCGTAGCCGAATCAACCAAGTTCTACATTCAGTTCGGATCGCAGGAAACTCGCGACTACTGCGTGCGCCGCGGATATCTCGACATTTTCCGCGAAGCCGGAGCGCAGGTGATTGAGCCCAGTTGCGGAGCCTGCATCAACGCCGGTCCGGGGGTTTCAACGCGTCCTGACCAAATCGTAATCAGCGCGCAAAACCGCAATTTTCCTGGCCGCAGCGGCCCGGGACAGATGTATCTGGCTTCTCCGTTAACGGTTGCGGCCAGCGCGGTCGCGGGCTATATCGTCGAATACGAACCGAGTGAAAAGAAAGAATTGGTTGGCGTTTAAGGGCCGCGCCCTAATCGCGCAAGGGCAGCGAGCCACGCTCAAAACCTCCGCCGGCGCTGAATTCCGCTCATGTGCTTTTACTACGCGGGGGTCGGTGGATCGGTAGGGTAAGCGGGTCGCACATTGATGTTTGTCGACGGCAGAGAGTTAGGGCACGTTTGCTGTCTGTGACGGCAAGCGGGGCGGTATTTTTCTTGGTCATTGCAACCCGCACGGGGACGTTTTGGGCTGCTCCGGGCAGGATTCCGCTGCGGCTGCGAAAAGCGGAAAGGATTTATCCGGGATTTCGAAGAAGTGGAAACCTGCCCACGTAACCAAAGGGCAGGCTCATCACGTTCTAGAAAAACGGTGGGTAACCGAGCGCCATAGTTCTTGCAAAAGACCATCGGACCAAGTGATCGGTGGTTCGGAAAACGTGCCGTTCGGATCCATGACCTCTGCCTTACTCGCCACCACACGATCTTGCACGTCGGCCGTAAGCATCGTTGCTCAAACTGAGGTTTTCTTCGAAGGCGCGGCCGCTTCAGCCAAATCTCGTTTTTGTAACTGATTCAGCACCGGGAACGAGCTGGCCACGACGACTGTGCGTTCGGCCGGTTGCGAGCCGGTTTTCAGCGCATAGGACAGCATTTGCATCGCCTGGCCTGTCAAGGGGGGCGAAACCACGGTCGCGGAAAGCCTACCTTCGCACACCCATTTCTGCCCCGATTTTGGAACGCCATCGCATCCGATGATCGGACGCTTGAGCCACGCATCGCGCTCCCTCAGATCGCCGAGTTCTTCGAATGCGCGACGCGCCCCAATCGCCATGTCGTCATTCTGGGCGGCGATGATTCCCACGTGCAGGTCGCGCGATGTGCTCAAGGAAAGCCACGACTTGACCGCATTGTAGCCGCTCTGCTGCGTCCAGTCCCCTTTGAGTTTTTTCACGGTGACTTTTACCGGTTTGGTCGCCATCATCCCTTGCGTGCGCAAGCGCGAAACGTCGCGTATGGTCGGTCCTTCGATGTACAGCACGCAGCCCTCGTTGCCCAGCAGCGCTGCAATCTGGCGGCCTTGAATCTTTCCAATCTCCTCGTGATTGGAAACAACAGTGAAGACCGGGACATTCGACCGCCTGCGCAGATCAGAAATGTAATCCACCCCAGCATTAATCAGAACCCATCCAATGCCCGCCGAAACCGCCGCGTTCGCCACTTGCGGCATGCCCGTTCCTACGGGTTCGACGACGATCACATTGGGGCGTTTGCCCGGCTCTTGGATGTGGCTGAGAAGCTGTTGCGTTTGTAGCACGGCATCGTTGTCGGCGAAAACGATCTCAAGATCGAGGCCGACTTTCTCGGCTGCCAACTGGGCTGAGACCGCTTGTTCGAGCTGGAAATCGTTTTCCTGCGTGATCAGCGCAAGCAAAACCTTGGGTTTGTTCACGAGCAGGCCTCTGCCTGGAGTTGCTCACCGCATTTTGCGTTCTATTAGCGCATGCTCGAGGCTGTTGCCGCCAGGTAACTCTAGTTTGGGCGACTCTTAAACGGGACGGCTTGATCATTTCCCACCCTCCTTCGAACCAGGGCGTCACTCCTCGCCCGTTTCCCCAGAAGGGGATCCTCCGGCCCGCAACCCGTGGCTACAGCGGGGGCTTAGCATCTCCCCGCAACTGGTTGAAAACAACCAGCATGGCTGAAATGAGCCAGTCCGATTTTTGCAACTTTTTTCGATCCGCGATGTTCAAATTTAGTAGATGGTGAGAGTGATGAAAGGGCAAAGAAATCACGAACAGCAAAGCTCCTCGGTCAATGAGCACAGCTGGGCGGGGTTGGAAATCGGAGGGATTATGAAATACGCAAAGTATCTTGCAATGCTCGCGGTGCTGGCGATTCCGATGGCGTACTCACAGGCGCAGGTCAGAGTGGGTGTCGGAATTGGAGTGGGACCGGTTGGAGTTGCCGTGGGACCGGCTCCTGTCTGCGCCTACGGCTATTACGGCTACTATCCGTACGCGTGCGCTCCGTACGGATATTACGGTTCTGACTGGTTTGTCGGAGGTTTGTTCGTAGGCGCGGGCCCGTGGTTCCATGGCCCCGCTTGGCTGGGACGCTGGGGCTGGGCGAATGGATGGCGCGGTCGTCCATGGATCGGTCATCCCGATTGGGCCTATCGCGGCGGCTGGATGCATGGATATGCCGGCCACGGATATGTTGGCCACGGCTACATCGGACACGGATACGTCGCCCACGGTCCCGTTGGACATGGATACGTTGCGCGCGGCGGCGGTTTCCGTGGGAACGCATTTCACGGTGGCGGCGGATTCTACGGAGGTCGACGCTAACATTCTGGACTTGGGGCAGGGGGGACGAGCCGGCAGCAGCAAGCTGCCGGCTTTTTGTTGGTCTACGAAGCAGGTTCGACAGTCGGAAGGTGAAAGTCCTCTTTCCCAACGTGATGGGACGTGAAGTGAAAGCGAAGCGCAACCATGAAATCAGCCGCGCCCTGAGGTGGGACCGGTAAAGAAGCGCGGAACAAAAACGCGAGCCGATTGAACAAGAACCCGATGGGAGGCCTACGGTGTCGGGCGAAGAGGCAGAGGACGACGAAGCCCATATCCGCCCAGAGCACTGGGGGAGATCTGCGGCATGTCACCGAACGTGACTGGGGAAGAAGCGATTTCTCCGGACCGTGCCGCATAACTCAGCCGAGGGGCAAATCAGCTCACCGCCGGCGGCGGGGATGTCGAGGCACTCCACGAGCCGAAAAGCGGAGAAACGCCTAGGCCAAGCCGGGAACGGTGAGCGAAGGCTCGAACCGAAGGGAGTGGCGAGTAGATCGCGCGATCTCAGGAACGACTCACCGCCGAAAAGCCAATCACCAAGCGGAAACTCACACACTCCGCTATCCCACAAACCGGATTTCTTGCTAGAATTGCGCTCGCTTGATCGCCCAATCGATCGTCGCAGTAGTAAGATAAAAGCATCCTCAGGAGATTGAAACTCTTATGGCGTATGTCATTGCTGAGCCTTGCATCGGAACCAAAGATACTGCATGCGTCGATGCCTGTCCGGTGGATTGCATTCATCCCAAGAAAGATGAGCCCGCGTACGCGACCGAAGAATTGCTTTACATCGATCCCGTAGAATGCATCGACTGCGGCGCTTGTGTTCCGGTGTGTCCCGTGTCCGCGATCTTCGCGCTCGACGATCTGCCGGAGAAGTGGAAAGACTTCACCGAGCGCAACGCCAAGTATTACGGCCGCTAGGCTGGTTTAAGGTTTTTCGTGACCACCGCGGGAAGCAGGGGCTGAGTGTGCGGCAACTTACTTACTCGCCTGGAACCTGTTTTATTTGTGACGCTTGTTAGCATTGCCCTCAACTTCTGCGTCAATGCCGGTGTGAGCCTTTAGCGCATCGAGAATCTTGATGCGGTTGCGTGGGTTCATGCGCACCACAATCTCCTTGTGGTCGTCTCCTTCGTGATAATCGAACTCGAGCCAATGCACCTTGCCTTCCGCACTGTGAGTGTATTGGTACGAAGCCTTGTCGATATTGGCGTAAGGAATAATGACCGGAACATGTTTGGCAGGGCTTATCTGGACGGTCTTACCAATGTCGTTGAACATCAACACGGCTTTCGCTTCCTTGCCTTTCAAATCCGGAACCTTCACGCGGAAAGCCGTCTGCGCGGTGGCTAAGACCGCGCCAAACAGAACGAAGGAGAGGAAAATCGATGGGATGGTTTTCACGCTGAGAGATTATAAAGGAACGAACACGGATTGAGGGCAACGGCACGAAGTCCGTATCGGCCGGGTGGCTTTTATCTTGAGTGGCGTGAGCGAAACCAAGGCCAGTCGAGAAGGCCCTAACTACCCGGGCGGGCCGGCCCAGCCGATGCTCCGAACTGCGCGCCCGATTGCTTCCCGAGCCGATGGTTTCGCTCAGCATGACGGCGCATCGACGCAAACTAGCGATGGGTCAGATCGTAGCTCACCGCTCCCACGGAACTCGTGATGTCGACAAACGATGTCAGCCGTTCGAGCCTGTGATGTCCGGTCCTGTGGAACATATAGCTAATACCGATGACTCCGGCGGTCTCTAATCCGAAGTTGGCGGCCAATGCCGGAGTGCTGCCCGTGAACATGCGCGTGACCGGATTCAACTCCCGCCCTCC
>JASHRE010000870.1 GCA_030037515.1 Candidatus Sulfotelmatobacter sp. | reverse complement strand
ACGGGTGCTTGCGCACGGCCAATTAGGACGAGAAACAAGCCCTGGGTGATCTTGGTCTTGGCCCGATATTCTTCTGCGATGTCGTGTTTGCGCTCCTTCTTCCGACAGTCGACGACAGCAATGTTGTGCGCTTTGGCGTAGCCATAGATGCGTCGACTGAAACGACCGGCCAGGCGCATCAAATGGGAGTTGTCCAGTGTTTCGTCGGAGCCTGTCAATGCCTTCCACCAAGTGCGAAATCCACCTGGAGAATGGCCCATGCGAAAGTAAGCATTGGGGACGATGCGATCAACGCAATCGTAACTGCGACAAGGAGATCTTGATAGAGGTCAGTAAGTCCGTCTGCCATGGCAGAGAACACTACCCTTTCTCTTCAGCCGGGAGCAACTTCACTCTGGCTTCTGACCTCTGGCTTCTGCGCCCCCAAGGGGCGATTTTTTCGCAGCGCAGTCTGCGAAAAAGCCTAGACGGTTAAAGGGGCCCCAACGAGAATTCTGTTCTCGTTAGATCTATTCAAGCGGCAATAAGCGCCCCTACTACGCTCATTCCCGGGCCATGGTGTTTCAGGCAGCCTTTGATTCGTCGCACAACTGCTGATAGTAATCGCGGCCGCGCTCGTATCCTTTGCGGAACGGCTCACCCGCATCCATGCCCGGATAGCTACGCTCGACGTCTTCGATCTTGCTATCCATCTCGGCCAGAACTTGGTCGTATTCCTTGCAGCGGGTGCGAGCATGCAGGGCAGATTCGAAACCGAGGCGGTAGAACTTTTCATCGCTGCCGAAGTTTCGGCTGTGGCTGGAATAATGCTCTTCTTCAGTGCTGCGTAGACCGATCCACCACTGTTCGCGGAGGACGTCCACCGACTCGGCACCTTCGGTCTTGAACAGTTCGCGGAAGAGCACGGTTTCCGATTCATCCTTGGCCATGGCGATTACCACGCTGTAGCCTTTTCGCAGAGCATCTTCGTAGACGAAGATCTCGTCCTCGGGCAAGCCTTCGGCGATAAAGTTGTCGGGTGCAGCAACGGCCACGGCGCCTACCGTGGCTCCTGCGGCGGCCAGCACCGCTCCTCCTAACAAACCGATGGCGGTGATGGGACCGACGCCGGGAACGATCGCGGCGACCAGAAGTGGATCTTCCGACAATCCGGCGGTGCCGCCGACCCGAGCGCCAATGGCTTTGCCCATGCCGGGCTGTTCGGTGGAGGCGGTCGCAACGGTCTCGATGTGATGGCCGCTGCCCGACGTGGAAGGAGTCAAAAGGGTGAGGCGGTCTTCCGGCAATGCAAGATCGCAAAACTGGACGACGGCGCGCTGGGCATCCGAAGCCGAACGGAACACTCCTGTGACACCTTTCATGAGCAGACCCCTTTCGATGTTCTCCGCCTGAGATGAAGGCGCGGGAACAAAGGTTTCAAAGTTTTGGTCGCGGGTTATCGAAGCACCTAAAAATGCCGTTAGTCCGTTGCTGTCTCCTGCCGGGCATCAGATCCCTTTTTCTGGGTGATTAACACGCCCAGCATGCTCGAAATGCTTCTCTGCGCCTTCCCGTTGGTGACAGAAAAATTCCCCCTGCATGAGGTCTTCGGGGGGGCGGAGGAGAAAGATCCCCGACGGTCATCTACCAATGGGGCGTCGCCATCAACTGTGGTCCGTTCGCCGTCGCGTAAGTTGGCGGGTGATTCTAGCACACAATGAACAAAAGCGTTGGCGTCAAAATTCCTGGTGTTCAGGATCGCTCTCGTTTGCCGCACGGGACGTGCGGCAAACGAGGGCGATAGAGTAGATATTGTGTCAGTAAAGCGGCTGCCTTTCCCGAATTCGTAACAAAAGCCGGAAATGCCGAACAGCCCTTCGCTGCGAGTGTCAGACTTATGACTTAGTCTGGATCGATAGAATGTTATGGCATTAGCCATTGACATCACGTTACTGCGCCCGAGAGAACGCGATACTCCGCAGGCCCTCTTTTTCATTTGCCACCAACTGAGGAAAACACGGTTTCAAGGTCGTAGGTTCATGTGCGAAATCTGCGGTTCCACCGTGACGCAGCGACAAACCCCATTTTGAGTGCCGGTGCCATTTAGATGCGAAAGATCGTCTAGGCCACTGAAGAGCGGGAACAAAGGTCATGGAATGTAAATACAAAAACGAACTGGAGCAACACCTCTCAGATATTCGCATTCTGGCTGCTCGTGGCACTGTGACTGCAGAAGAAGAGAGAGCCGTTGCTCGCGCGGAGCAGTTTGCAATTGCGTTACTGGAGGAACACAGCGCATCGGGGCACAGCGGCCAGCCTTGTCCTTTTGCGACAGTGATTTGAAACAAAGAACCAACCGGGAAGGAGGTTCTCCCGGTACAGTTTTTGACGCTCGGCAACATGAATTGGGCCTATTTCGACTTCAGGCTTTTCCGCGGATGAACGCGTTTCCCGCGACTCAGATCAGCGTCAGGCGCAAGCCTGTTGCATGGGCAGCAACAACGGAGCACTTACCCTGCTTGAGCGAGTCCGTCCTTGTCAGCCTCGTGATGTGCGCTTCACGGCTGTCGAGTGCCGGGGCGTGTAGTGTTTCGGTTTCTACCGTTCCGCTCATGCCATGACCAAAGTGGAGCTCGATCTCGATGTCTGCCAGCTTATCCTTGTTCAGAATGATCACAGATGTTTGCCCGCTGGGCAATTTAGCTGCATAGGCGGTGCTGTTGGCTCCCGCATCCTGCAGCTTCTTCGAGAAGTCGGTCTCGAACAGTGTTCCGCCGCTGAATGAGCTTGCAAACTTGAGCCCGTACGCGACCGGCTCCAACAGATAGTCCGAGCCAAAAGTGGCAATCGGGGTGTAGAAAGGATGCGGATGCGCAGCAATCTGTTCGGGAGGTGCGCCGCTGTCTTTCAAAAGCGTGTCGCCAGGCAACGATCCACCAACAGAGTTGGCCACCGATTTGCCCGTACCGCCGTGCAGATTAACCCCAGAGTAGTTGTTGCTGGCCAGCAGCAACGAATAGTCTGCGGACCAAAGCGCAGCGGCAAAGACGTCGGAGACACCCGGCTTCCCCCCGCGATAGCACGTGTTGCCTTCGGTCATCCGCACCCGCGCGCCGATCCTGCTGGCCGCAGCGGTTGCGACATTTGCCGTGTTCTGCACCTTTTGCATCGTCGCCGGTTTCAGCAGGTTCAAAATGTTGACGTCGGGATTGGTCGCCGGCCCGCCGAAATAATAGTGATGAGTCATTGTAGTGACTCGGGGCGGAGACAGGATGGACGGCCATTGATCAGCAATCTCGGTGAGCCATGAGGCGTTGCTGACATCCGGCATGCCGAACCTTGCCGCGGGCACCCGAGCCGTAATAGCCCGCGCCAACGTGAGCCATTCTTCCAGATACGCCTTGGCGGACCATGTACTGGGATCGCGCAGATGATGTGAAAACAGGTCTGCCTCGTTTCCGATCTGGAAGTACTGCAGGCGATCGCCCAGCCTCTCGGCCACAAAGACGGCTTCCTCGGCGGCGCGTGCCGGTGTATTCGTACCCATCCCGATGCCGTAAATGCAACTCCAACCCGTGGCCTGGAGGAACCCCGCCAGATTTCTGACTGCCTCGGCTGTCACCGCGTAATATTGAGCCTTCGGCTCGCCAACAACTTCACGAGTTGCAGGGTGCTCCGGTTCAGCAGAGTCAGGCTTGGGTTTCCAGTAAGCGAACTCGCTCGTGTTCCCCCCCAGCCGGAGAACGCCGGTTGGCGAGAGCGCTTTGAACTCGCGATTCAAGGCGCTGTTTTCGGCCGAAAAGAAACTGGGATCCGCGAGTTGCTGCACCTCATAAGACAGGCCGAGAAAGTCAGTCGGCATACGAGGGCCGGTTGCCTCCTTGGGGAGGCCAAGGATTACCCGCACCTTACTCTGGCCGTGCACGTGAAGACGCGCTGCAGCGACAGTGCAGGAGGTGGCGGCAAGGAATTTTCGTCGGGTAAGCATCGGATCTCTCAGTCTATTACTGCTGCGCCAGAACAACCTAAGAATACGATATGCTACCTAATTCCATCCGGGCTCAGATCTGCTTGAAACGCCGACCCGATTCTCCCAACCACGCTGGTCGTAAGCGAAGCACGTGAGACTTGACGAGAGCTCCGAAATAACGTCGTTGCAGATGCGGGCTGATCCATCCCAATGGTGAAGAAACAATCAATAATGCCGGTTCACCTGGAACCACTTTTTTTAGAACCAGACGGAGCCATCGGCGGTTCACCAGAAATTTGCGTCGATGAAGTTCTCAGTGTTTATGGGTACAGCGCTTGGCTGCTGCGATTGGCCTGCTCTTGCGGACTGCTCGGTTCGGCCACCCTGCCTCAATCTTCCGATTACGTCCCGCAGCTCTGCGCAGAGAATTCTTAAGCTCCCTTGGCCGCCGCAGCCGCCATATAAGACTGACAAAGCAGAACCAGGTGCGCTCGCACTTTTCGGAACACTGCCGGCGAAGCTCCCGCCTCCAGAGCCGACCGCATCGCTCCCGATATCGCTGAGAGCACCATGTCGATGGCGAATCTGTCGGGCGACAGCTTCAGATCCGGAGCGGTCAGAAGCATCAACTCAATCGCCTTTCGCAACCGTTGTCCAGTCCGCCTCACCAATGCGGGACCACCCAGGTCCGGAGCCACTTTGTACAGAGCCACGGATATATCCGCGCGCTGCATCTTGGCGTCGACAAATGCTTCCACCACCCGCCTGATCATTTCGGACATCGGCCTGTAGCATGCGTCTGCACACGCGGCCTCCACCGCCTGCGAAACCTTGTTCATGTGATCCTCGAACACAGCGAACAGCAGCGAGTGCTTGTTTGGATAGTATTGGTACAGGGTTCCGACGGACACGCCGGCCCGAGCTGCGACGCGGGTGGTCGTTAATCGGTCCGCTCCGTGACTAAGCAAAACCTGAATAGTTGCCTCGCAAATCGCCCCCACCGTGACCGTTGCCCTCGTTTGAATGGGCATTTTCCTTGGTCCAAATGCAGTCGCGACGTCAGCCGCCATATGCGAACTCCAAACCTGAAGAATCCTTCATCCAATGATTTTAGATGCACAGGAAGACTGGGAGGAACTGAATGATTGAACCAACCGATCTGGCCGGCAGCTTCACACTCTCCCCAGCGTCAAAGAAGGTGAACCGAATGGGCTACGGCGCAATGCAGCTTGCTGGCGCAGGAGTCTGGGGACCGCCGCGGGATGTAGGCAGCGCCGTCGCTGTTCTGCGCGAGGCGCTGGCCTCCGGTGTAAACCATATCGACACCAGTGACTATTACGGACCACACGTCACTAATCAGATCATCAAGCGCGCCCTGCATCCTTACCCGGATGGGCTCCTGATTGTCACAAAACTGGGCGCTCGTCGTGGTGCCGACAAGTCATGGATTCCTGCACTCACGCGACAGGAACTGATTGACGGAGTTCACGACAACCTAAGAAATCTCGGCCTCGAGGCCCTCGATGTCGTGAACCTGCGGGTCGGCGGAATGGTCGAACCGACGGAGGGGTCGATCGAAGAGCCACTGACGGTGCTCGCTGAGCTCAAACGTCAGGGTCTCGTTCGTCATATCGGTCTCAGCAACGTCACTCCCAAACAGCTGACTGAGGCACAGACGGTCACGGAAATCGTTTGCGTGCAGAACTTTTACAACGTGGGGCACCGAAATGACGATGCTTTCATCGACGATCTCGCCTCGCAAGGTATTGCTTACGTTCCGTTCTTCCCGCTGGGTGGCTTCACCCCGCTACAGTCATCGGAGCTTGACACGGCGGCGGCGTCACTCGGCGTATCCTCAATGCAGCTCGCTCTGGCCTGGCTTCTTGAACGCTCGCCGAACATTCTGCTCATCCCGGGAACATCTTCTCTCAAGCACCTTCGCGAGAATCTTCAGGCTTCACGACTCCGGATTCCCGCCAGGGTGTTGGCGGATCTCGACTCAATCAGTAGGAAAGGAAAGGAGTTCTAATATG
>JASHRE010000090.1 GCA_030037515.1 Candidatus Sulfotelmatobacter sp. | reverse complement strand
AACTGCTTAGCCTGGCTTTCCCACCAGCGAGACACGGAGCGGGGAAAAACCAAAGACTCGAAGCAAGTTCGTGGTGCGATGAAGATGGTGCGCTGAAGATGTGGCGAAAGTCTTCCATCTGTCTCAGAAGGCCCATAAAGCAAGATCCTGCAAGACTGTCCAAGTGGATTTCCTCCCTGGTCTCGGTGCGTCGCAGGGTGAAAAAAATTGCGGCAGCAGCAGTTCAGGGAGGCTACCATTTTGCGAAGATTTCGACTCAAAATTCAGAATCGGGTTTAGGCCGGCGGCGGTTGTGTCACGTAGGTTGAGGAATTCCAACGTGTTCTGAGAGGGTGAATGGTGTCCGACGCAATCCAAAGTTCGGTAGACCTGCTATCATATTTTGCATACAGCGGTGACCTTATTTTCCCATCAGGATCACCCGCAAGCCATACAACGTAAAGATATTTAGCCGCATCTCACGGGGTGCGGCCGGAAAAGGCAACTTGACCGACCTGAAGCACCGACTGAGCGCCGAGTTCGACGAAGCCGACGCCATCGAAAGAGCCCGCCAAGGGGATGAAACCGCCTTCCAGGCTCTTTACAACCGGCATAAGCGGAGGGTGTATTCACTCTGCTTGCGGATGACCGCGAACACGGCCGAAGCCGAGGATCTCACGCAGGAAGCGTTCCTCCAGCTCTATCGCAAGATCGGGACCTTCCGGGGCGAGTCGGCATTTTCGACCTGGCTGCATCGGTTATCGGTAAACGTTGTTCTCATGCACCTGCGGAAAAAGAATCTGCCGGTGGTTTCGTTGGAAGAAACTACCCAGGTCGGCGAAGAAGATACGCCGAAAAAAGATTTTGGGGCAGAAGATTTGTCGCTGGCGGGATCGATCGACCGGCTGCAATTGCAGAGAGCGGTGGACAATCTGCCTCCCGGTTACCGAACGATCTTTGTGCTTCACGATATCGAAGGCTATGAACATAATGAGATCGCCGGTATCGTCGGCTGTTCGATCGGTAACAGCAAGTCGCAGTTGCACAAAGCACGAATGAAGCTGCGAGACCTGCTTAAGATCAATCGCGCCGAAAAGGCTGCGAAGTCTTAGCAGGCTCTGACTTCAGCATGGTTGAAAGGGACGGGCTTCGAGGCCGTCTGTGAAAGGCGTTTCCCTGGACGGGGCTTTAGCCGCTCGGGGGATTACGGGCAAGCATAAGTTAAAAGAAAACATAAGTTGGAAGAAAGTAAAGTACGACTTGGTCACAGCGGTAATGTGGGCGACAGCGTAACAGATGCAAGCTGCCATCGAATCGCAGTACACTGTTGCGTTCCAGAGGCTCGGGAGAGAAGCGGTATGACTTGCATTGAATTGCAAGAGAGCTTGGCAGATGTTGAATTAGGCACGGGCCCCGAACAACAGATTCACCTCAAAACTTGTCCCGAATGCGCGGCGCTGGTTCGGGAATTGAACGCCATCATTTGTTCTGCGGCCGAGCTGCGCGAAGCCGACGAGCCCAGTCCGCGCGTCTGGAACTGCATTCAAATCGTGCTGCGCGAGGAAGGGTTGATTCATCCCCCACGCCCGCGGCGTTCTCTGCTCCCATCGTTCGACGCTCCTTGGGGATGGACGCGCTGGCTGGCGCCCGTGGCTGCGGCCTTGCTGATCGCCGTCGGCGCCTACGTCTACCAGCATGCGCCGGCCCAGGTGGCCACCAACGTTGAGCCCGTCATCAATGGTGTTTCTTCGGACGCCTCCATTGCCGGTTTGAACGATGCCGACCTGCTGCAGGAAGCCGCGAAGCAAACCCCGGCCATGAAAGCCGAGTTCGAAGAGGACCTCCGCCGCGTCAATCAGTACATTCATGATGCGCGCGACGTCGTGGCGGCCAATCCCAACGATGAGGAAGCGCATCGTTCTTTGTTGGAGGCGTATCAGGAAAAGGCCATGCTTTTTGATTTGGCCATGGATCGTTCACTGCCGTAACCAATCCGGGACCTGGGGAATCACAATGAGCAGTCGCAAAGTCAAACTGCTGGCGATCGTCGGGGTGATGGTGGTGGGAACGGTGGCGGCTGAGTCCCACAAGGAATATCGCTTCAACGTCGGCTCGAAAGCGCGGATTTCCGTCAACAATCCCTATGGCTCGATTTCGGTCAAGGCAGCCGTGGGCAATGTCGTCGTCGTCAATGCCGTGCTCTACTCCGACAAGGTCGAAGTCGACAACACCCAGACCGGAAATCACCTCGAAGTGCAATCTCACCTGCTCGCCGGAGCCGATGCCGATTCCGGTCGCGTCGACTACGAGTTGCTCGTCCCGGCCGACGCCAGCCTCACGCTACACTCCAGCACCGGGCCGCTTCATGCTGAAAAACTGCACGGCGATATGACGCTGGAGGGCGCGGCGGCAGCCGTCGATATCCGCGACGTCAGCGACGCCCACGTGCATGTCAAGACTCTCAATGGTTCGGTCATGCTGAAGAACGTTCAGAACGAAAGCGTCGAAGTGGATTCGCTGAGCGGCCCCGTAACCCTCGATCAAGTCACCGGACCCTTGGTGCAGGTGATCTCGACCAGCGGCCGCATCACCTACGCCGGTGACTTCGGCAACAGCGGCGAATACCGCCTGACCAGCCACAGCGGCGACATCGAAGCCGTCGTCCCCGAAAGCACCTCCGCCGACGTTAGCGCTCGCTCGGTGAGGGGCGAAGTCCACGATGACATTCCGTTGCAGCCCAAAACCCACACCTGGTTCCCCACCGAAGAAGGCAAAGCCTTCATGGGTACCATGGGTCGCGCCTCGGTTTCCTCGACCGTTGTGCTGCGCAGCTTCAGTGGTAAAATCCACCTCAGCAAACGCTCAGCAAAATCACAATAGCCAGAAGCAGAATAGCCAGAATCAGACCAGCAACGAAGAAAGCTCGGGTTCGGGGGCCGGGGCGCAAGCCGAATCGCTCCGCCGCGGGGGGATATGTCCGAAAGCGCAACAAGCAGCCGCGGCCAGCGGGATCGGCCGGCAGCGGCTGCGTCTTTCTGGTCGGCTTTATGGGAGCCGGCAAGACCAGCGTCGGTCGCGCCCTCGCCGACCGCCTGAACTGGTCGTTTCTCGATCTCGATGACCGCATCGTGGAAAGGGAAAGACGCGGCATCTCGGACATTTTCCGCGCTTCCGGCGAGCGCGCCTTCCGCAACGCCGAACACGCGGCCTTGCGGCGGGTGCTCGAGGAATTGCAAACTCAGGCCGGCCGCGTGATCGCGCTGGGCGGAGGCGCCTTCGCTCAGAAGAGGAATGCCAGGCTCTTGCACGGCGCTGCCGTCGTTTTCCTCGATGCTCCGGCCGAGGATTTGTGGTCGCGGTGTTGCCGCCAGGCCGCTGAAACCGGGACCGAACGTCCCCTGCTCAGAAGCATGAACCAATTTCGCAAACTCTACGAGGCGCGCCGCAGTTCATACTTGCAGGCAGCCGTGACGATTCCAACCGGTGGTCGGGCCGTCGAGGCGATTGCCCGCGAAATCGCCGAGTGGTTCACGCCTCAAACGGCGAATCGTCGCCAAAAAGGAGAATCCGAGTGAGGCTGCTTCGTGGATCCGCCCGCATCGCCGCTGTCATCGTTATCTCGCTGCAGTTGGCCAGCGCCAACGGCAAAGACGAAAAAAAGGACAAGCTCAAGCCGGAGGTCGTCGACTCCGGAGCCTTTCAGGTTCTCGTCAAAGGGCAGCACGTCATCACCGAGAGCTTTACCATCGAACAGAAGGAAGGGCTCAGCATCGTCAAAGCGCAACTGAAACAGACCACGGGGACGGATCCGACGCAGCAGAAGTCTCGGATGGAATTCACCTCTCAGGGCGAACTGATCAGCTACGACTGGAGCCAGAGTTCCGGCGGCTCGCTCAGCGTGGAACCAAAGAACGATTTCCTGATTGAAAAAATTACCACTCCGGGTTCAGGCAAACCCGCGGAGCAGCCGTTTCTTATGCCCACCACCTCCATGATTCTCGACAATAATTTCTTTATCCAGCGCGAAGTCCTGGCCTGGCGTTATCTGGCGGTGGATTGCACGTCGGAAGCTGGAGGTCTCAAATGTCAGCAGGGCCCGGCGGAATTCGGAGTGCTCGTGCCCCAGGACCGCACTTCCATGAGCGTTCGCATGGAACTTGTGGGCAAAGAAAAAGTCAAATTTCGCGGGGTCGATCGTGATCTGCTCCGCGTAAACTTGACTGGAGAAAATTTTCAATGGTCGCTCTGGCTCGACGACCAGGACCATTTCAAACTCCTGCGGGTCGCGATTCCTGCCGATGATACGGAAGTAGTTCGGGAGTAAGTTCGGACGGCGGCATCGAGGACCGCGGCTGGAAAGCATTTTGCTTCTCACCGACTCACGCACGGCGCGCGTACTTGTCACAGTGCTGTTGTTCGCGCTGGGCTTGGGATTCCTCTACGTCGCTCGCGTGACCTTGATCGCCTTCCTGTTTGCCATCTTCTTTGCCTATCTGATGAGCCCGCTGGTGACTCGCTTCGAGCGGCTTCTCCGCGGCCGCGGCCGCGCCATTGCTCTGATCTATGCCTGCCTGCTCGCCATTGTGGTGATCTTCTTCGTCGAAGTCGGTCCCAAAGTCACCGGAGAAGGCGCAAAGCTTGGCCACTCTTTACCCACCATGCTCGCGCGCCTCAACTCTGGCCAACTCGCGACGCAAATCGGAGAGCAGCATGGCTGGAGCAACGCCACTACGGAATTTGTGCAGTCGTTTCTGGTCAGCCATAGCGGCGAGATCACCGAACTTGCCCAGCGCCTCGGCCTCCGCGTTGCCGACGTGGCCCAGGAAGCCTGGCTGCTTTTCATCGTCCCGCTGCTCTCCATCTTTTTCCTGAAGGATGGCCGCGCCTTCAGCGACGTCCTGATTGCGACCATCCAATCGCGGCCGCAGCGCGAGTTTCTGCAGAACGTGATCAACGATTTGAACCAGATGCTGGCGCACTTCATTCGCGCCCAGTTAACCCTTGCCGCGCTCACCCTTGTCGTCTATTCCGGCGTTCTCTGGATCATGGGCGTCCAGTACTTCATGGTCCTCGGGACCATCGGCGGTCTGCTCGAATTCATTCCCGTCGTGGGTCCGCTCGCTGCCGGAGTCATCATTGTCGGAGTCGCGTTGCTCACCGGCTATCAGCATTGGGGAATTCTCGTAATTTTCTTCATTGCATGGCGCCTCGTCCAGGATTACATCTCTTCCCCCCACATCATGGGCGACAGCATGGAACTGCATCCCTTGGCGGCGATTTTTGGCGTCATGGCCGGCGGCGAAGTGGCCGGCATCCTCGGCATTTATCTTTCCATCCCCGTCATGGCCAGCCTGCGCATCGTCTTCCGCCGCTGGCGTCTCTACGCCGAGAAACGAAAATTCGGCCCCCTCACCGAATTTGCGCTGCCCAGTCAGCCGGTTCATCGGCCCTGAGTTTTTCACCCAGTAAGCTTCCCGGTCATGCCGATGAAGCGTTTCCACGGGGCAATAACGCGCGTTTGGCTGGCTTCGGTTTCTCTCGGCGTTCTGTGCGGATTTTCCCGCCGCGCCCCTGCCTCCGCCTCGGAAAGCTGCAGGCAACTCGAGCCGTCCCAACCGCTTGTTATAAAATTCCCAAGAACCTTATGGACCAGAAAATCCCTGTCGGTATTCTCGGCGCCACCGGCGTCGTTGGACAACGCTGCATCCAGATGCTGGACCATCACCCGTGGTTTGAGGTGGCCTGGGTCGCTGCTTCCGATCGTTCCGAGGGCAAGCCCTACGCCGAAGCCGCGCGTTGGCGTCTGAAAACCGCCATTCCGGCACGCGTCGGCAAGCTGGAAATGTCCCCCGCCTCTCCGGAGCGCGCGCCGAAAATTATCCTTGCGGCTCTCGATGCCGCCATCGCCGCCGAACTCGAGCCCCGTTTTGCGGATGCCGGCTGCGCCGTGATTTCGAACTCCAGCGCGCTGCGCATGCACGAAGACGTTCCCCTACTCATCCCGGAGGTCAACGCCGGCCACATTCGCCTAATCGAGTGCCAATCCTGGCGCCGCAAATCCGGCGGCTTCGTCGTGACCAATCCGAATTGCTCCGCCATCGGCCTCGTCCTCGCGCTCGCGCCGTTGTATCAGCGCTTTGGCCTCGAAACCGTCATGGCCGTCACCATGCAGGCCGTCAGCGGCGCGGGATATCCGGGCGTCGCTTCACTCGACATTCTCGGCAACGTCATTCCCTTCATCCGCAATGAAGAAGAAAAAATGGAGGAGGAAACGCACAAACTGCTGGGCAGCGTGAACGGATCGAAAATCATTCCCGCCGCCTTCGCCATGAGCGCCCAGTGCAACCGCGTCGCGGTCGAAGACGGACACACCGAGTCGGTTTCGATCCGGCTCAAATCCAAGGCCAAGCCGGAAGAAATCATCGCGGCCTGGAACGGCTATCGCGCCGAGCCCCAAGAATTGGAACTTCCCAGCGCGCCGCAAAAGCCGGTCGTCTATGTCGAAGCCAGCGACCGACCGCAGCCTCGTTTCGATGTCGACATGGGCGCCGGCATGAGCGCCGTCGTCGGACGCCTCCGTCCCTGCGGCGTCCTCGATTGGAAGTTCACCGTTCTCTCTCACAACACGATTCGCGGCGCCGCCGGCGCCGCCGTCCTCAACGCCGAACTCCTCAAAGCCAAGGGCTATCTGGAATGAGCCCAACCACACATGACGGCGCCCCACCCTGGTCGCGCAGTCTGCGACGGGGCGGGGATTTTGACTTTCTCGGCGGATCGTCGGGTGCCCCACTTTTGCCGCGCTTTTTGCCGCCAAGACAGGGGCCTTCGGCGCCCGCAAAAACGGACTTTGCCTCTGAAACCTCCCCAAGGACCGCACGCCGATGATCGTCATGAAGTTCGGGGGGACTTCGGTCGAAGACGCCAAGGCCATCGATCGCGTCGCCTGCATTGTGCAGAGGCGGCTAGCGAAGAATCCGGTCGTGGTGGTCAGCGCGATGGCGAAAGTCACCGACACGCTGCTCACCATGGCACGCGCCGCCGGTTCCGGCGAACGCAAGACCGCATTGAAGCTCTGCCGCTCGCTCCAGGAGCGCCACTACAACACGGCCAGCGAACTGCTCGGCACCGCGCTGTTCACCGAATTTCATTCCGAAATCGGGGGCGATTTCGAAGCCCTCGACGAACTGCTGCGCGGCATCTCGGCCGTCGGGGAAATCACGCCCCGCACCACCGATCACGTGGCCTCCTTCGGCGAGATGCTCTCCAGCAAGATCGTGGCGGCGGCCTTTGCCGCGCGCGGCATCAACAGCGCCCACATCGACTCGCGCGAAATTTTGCTGACGGATGCCAACTACATGCAGGCCGCCCCCCAGTACGAAGAAACCGACAAACGCCTGCAATCCAAAGTCGCGCCCTTGCTGCGCGCGGGCAAAGTGCCCGTGCTGGGCGGATTCATCGGGGCGACCCGCTCTGGCGTCACTACGACCATTGGCCGAGGCGGCTCCGATTTCTCCGCCGCGATTTTCGGCGCGGGCCTCGGCGCCGAGGGCATTGAAATCTGGACCGACGTCGACGGCATTCTCACCACCGACCCGCGCGTCTGCCCCGACGCCCGCCGCATCCGGATCATCAGTTTCGACGAAGCAGCCGAGCTTGCTTACTTCGGAGCCAAAGTTCTGCACCCGGCGACGGTGCTGCCCGCCATCCAGAAAAATATTCCGGTTTTTGTGCTCAATTCGCGCAACCCCGACTGTGCCGGCACACGCATCACGACCCGCGCTCCGCAGGGCAAAAACGTGTTCAAAGCCATCGCGGTCAAGAAACATATCACGATCGTCGAAGTGGCCGCGCCCCGCATGCTGCTCGCTCACGGATTCCTTCGCGCCATCTTCGAGGCCTTCGACCGGCACAAGGTCGCGGTCGACGTGGTTTCGACCTCGGAAGTGAGCGTCTCGCTCACGATCGACTCTAACCACGCGATTCCCGCTCTGGCCGCGGATTTGGCCAAGCTCGCCGACGTAAAATACGAAGGCCGCAAAGCGATCGTCTGCCTGGTCGGAGAAAACCTCCGTGAGACTCCCGGCATCGCCGCGTCAGTCTTTCGCGAACTCGCCGACAAAAAGATCCGCATGATCTCCCAGGGCGCTTCGGAGATCAATCTGACTTTCGTGATCGAAGAAGACGAAGCGCCCGACGTGATCCAACGCCTGCACAAAAAATTCTTCTCCGAGCTCGACTCCGAAATCTTCGCGTAACCATCTTGCGTGGGGGCGGAGGCATGCTGGCCCCCGAGCGGCCAGACGCGCCCTCCGCGAGACTACATTTCCCTCCCTGTGTTGCTCTACGCCCTCTCTGTGGTTAAATCATCTTTGCCATGCACCTCCTTGTGCTCGGCCGCGGAAAAACCGGATCGCTGGTCGCGCCAGCCGCCCGCGAACGCCACCACCAGGTTCAAATGGTTGGCTCTGAGGACAATGCCGCTGGCGCCGCGCTCACTTCGGAAAAGCTGAGCGCGGTCGAAGTCATCATCGATTTCACCGCTTCCGATTGTGTCGTCGGCCACATCGAAGCTTGCGTCCGTGCCGGCAAAAACATGGTCGTGGGCACGACCGGATGGTAT
Organism: Candidatus Sulfotelmatobacter sp.; assembly: GCA_030037515.1. Classification (GTDB taxonomy): domain Bacteria; phylum Acidobacteriota; class Terriglobia; order Terriglobales; family Acidobacteriaceae; genus Sulfotelmatobacter. The sequence goes on along the minus strand of JASHRE010000090.1, from coordinate 280 downwards.
GCCGAACTCGACCGCATCCGCCGCCTGATCGAACAGAACAACACCGGCTTTCTGTATGGGCCAAATTTTTCCATCGGAGTGAATCTGTTCTTCGACACGGCCCGCGCCTCCGCCGCCGCTTTACGCCGCGGATATACCGGCCAGATTTTCGAGCGTCACCACCTCCACAAAAAAGACGCGCCTTCGGGAACGGCCCTCGAGATTCAGAAAATGGTGCAGGAATCCAGCGGTCAGGCCGAGCCTCTCGAAATCATTTCCTTCCGCGAAGGAGAGGTCGTCG
>JASHRE010000089.1 GCA_030037515.1 Candidatus Sulfotelmatobacter sp. | reverse complement strand
CTCGGCGACCGCATCGGCGAACGCATGCGCTCCCGCCTGCATGAAATGTGCCGCATCATCATGCTCGATGGCACCGATTTTCGCCAGAAATTCCGCAGCGCCAGTTTCCGGTAACTTCTTTCGCCGCGGATGAACTCAGATTCACCGGCATCGATTGGCATTGCGTCATTCCCGAGCGAATCTCGAATTTCTCGGTGCTTCTGTGCCTCCGTGGTGAAATGCCTCTAGAATCAAATTGTGCTGACTAAGCGCCTGGAATTCGCGCCCGAGCGGTACGCGGAAATCTTCTTCGCTCTTCCCGCCGCCCCAGCCGTCTTCCTATTGCGCGGAGAAGAGAGCGCAGCCGAGCCTTACGTCAGCAAGACGGCCAACCTACGCCGACGCTTCCAACGCCTTCTCGGCCCAGTCGCCGAAAGAACGAAAAAACTAAACCTGCGCGACCGGGTGCGCGTCATCGAATACACCCCCACTGGATCAGATTTCGAATCCGGCTTCCTGCTGTACAAAGTCCTGCGCGGCGCATTTCCCAAGACGTATTCGAAACGCCTGCGCCTCCGCTTTGCGCCCTTTATCAAGCTGCATCTCGAAAACGAATATCCGCGCGCCTCGGTGACCACGCGGCTGGGAAAACTGCACGGCCGTTCGCTCTACTACGGGCCGTTCGTCTCGCGCGTCGCGGCCGAGAAGTTCATGAACGACTCGCTCGACTTTTTCAAGATGCGACGCTGCGTCGACGATCTCCATCCCGATCCCAAGTTTGCTGGCTGCATCTACTCCGAAATGAAGATGTGTCTGGCCCCATGTTTCAAAGGATGCACCGACGGAGAATATGCAGCTGAAGTAAACCGCGTGCAGGGATATTTCGATTCTGGAGGAGACAAGCTGGCTGGCGAACTCGCAGCCGAGCGCGAAACCGCATCGAACAATTTGGCCTTCGAAGACGCCGCCGCGATTCACGTTCGCCTGGAGAAACTGAAACCAGTCACCAGTCAAATTCCGGAAATGGTACAGCGCCTCGACCGCTTCCGCGCGCTCATGGTTCAGTCCAGCCATTTGGCCAATTGCGTCGCGTTTTTCCGGATTGATGCCGGTCGAATCTCCGGCCCGACGGCATTTTCCATCGAACCGGCGGACCACGCAAAATCGCAATCGATGGAATCGCGAGTGCAAGCAGCGCTGACTTCCATGGAGCAGGCGAAGGAGAAATCGGCGCTCGAAACCATGGAGCACATCGCCATGCTCAAGCGCTGGTACTATCGCGGCAGCCGCAGCGGGGAAATGTTTTTCGCGGACGCGTCGGGCGAACTGCCCATGCGACGCATCGTCCGCGGCATCTCGCGCGTGCTCCGTGGAGAAAAGCCCGAAGCAACCTAGCTTCGCCAGTTGCTTCGCTCGAGACCCGGCAGTTACAGGACTGTTGAGGTCGTCACCCGATAGAGAGCGCTTGCATGCGGAGCCATGTTGGCGTGGATAGCGTCAGTTGCGCCGGATGCATGAGTCCACAAGTTCCGAACATTCTTTATCGGCATGGATATTCCAAGCTCATCCCATCCAAGATTCACATCCTGCGCTGTCTCTCCAAGATTGAAAAGGGCCACGTACCTTTCTCCAGGAAGCCATCCGTCCGCGGTCCACGCGCGAATATCTCCGCTCTCCACAACCTCATGCCCGCCGCGGCCGTGTTGATTCAGGTCCAGCACCTCCTCATTCGTGATCAGCGCTGTCGTCGCCGCATCATTGCTGGGCAGGTCGCCACCGAAAATCAACGGCGAGCGAAAAATGCTCCACAGCGTCATCACCGTCTGCTGCTCATCGTGGGTGAATTTCGTCGGCGCGCCTCCGCCTTCCGCGCTCGTTATACGTAGCTTCCCCAACGGGAGCATGTCGGCATCGGGCCAAGTATCATTCTTGCCGACGAACGGCGCCCAATCACGCATGTCGTCGAACTGCTTGCGCAGCAGCTTCCAGTCGTCCCAGAAATCATCGGAGATGCGCCACATCTGCGCGTACTTCTGGAAGAACTCGACTTCAGAAATCGGCGCGGGGCCCGGCGAAATGCTGAGCACCATCGGCCGCCCGGTCTTGCGGATCGCTGAGCTCAGAGCTTTGATCTCCGCCGGCTGATATAAATGACTTCCCATGTCGTCGGCCTTGATGAAGTCCACGCCCCACCACGCGTACAGCTCAACAATCGAATCGTAGTAAGCCTGCGCTCCCGGCTTCGTTGTATCCACTCCCCACATATCCGGATTCCATCGGCAGCCGTTCTGTTTGTCTGCAATGTCGGCCGCGTGATACTTCGTTCGCTTGATCGGAAGGTTTTTCTCGACTGCCTGCCGCGGAATGCCGCGCATGATGTGAATCCCAAATTTCAATCCTTTGCTGTGCACATAATCCGCGAGCGGCTTGAATCCAGCGCCGTTCGCAGCCGACGGGAATCGGTTGACTGCGGGCGTGAGCCGTCCGTATTTATCCATCGTGACGGACGCGCCGGGCGTGTAATCGTGCCCCTGCGCGTTTGGCTCATACCACTGAATGTCGACAACGATGTACTTCCATCCATATTTCGCAAGATGCTCCGCCATCCAATCCGCATTAGCCTTCACGTTGTACTCGCGCACGGCAGTGCCGTAAGAATCCCAGCTGTTCCATCCCATGGGTGGTGTGGGAGCCGGAAAGGACTGTGCGGCAAGCATGCTCGTGAGGAAGAGGGCGCTGATTGCGTTGAGAAGTAGCCGGCTCATCGTGATGCGCATTGTAAGCCGAACCAACGATCATGCGAGCGGAGAAAATGCTGACAGGGTTTCCTAAGATTCAGGGCGGACTCTGTGCTCAGGTGTGAATGCCAATCAATACTGCACCTGCCTTTTCTTCAATGGCTAGGCTCAACCTTGAGCCGGAGCTGGGATCCTTTTCGTGCTGAACAGGCGCTGTCCAGCCCAGCGCGGAATCTTCCAGCCAAAGGCAGCCCCGGCTATGATTGTTGTGAGCCACAAAAAGACGCTGGGCAGAAGGAAGACGAACCCGGTTATGCTGAACGCGTGGTCCGCAGCCCTTCGAGTCCCTCGCGTGTCGCAAGTTTCACACCATACAACTGCCGCCAGTTTGCGTACCTCCGACTCGGAGCGCGTTGTGACCGTCATGCCCACCGTTTCGATTTGTTGGGATGTTTGGATAGCTTCTGGAACTCCGCCTGCTGCAGATCGATTTTGTTCTCTGACGTCGTTGAGTCCGTCGCTCACCTCGAGAGTGTCTTTGACAATTTGCTCCCGCGCCGTAATCCATGAACGCGCACCCAGTGCCGCATCTGGCATGGAAAACGAAGGGGCGATCCGAAGATCGCCCCAGGCTCTAAGCTCTTTCAAGTGATGGCTAGATGTCGAGATTCTTCACATCCAGCGCGTTGTCTTCGATGAACTTTCTTCGCGCCTCGACGTCTTCGCCCATCAGCGTGGTGAAGATTGTCTCGGTCTCGGCGATGTCCTCCAGCTTCACCGAAAGCAGCGTCCGTCGCTCCGGATCCATGGTCGTCTCCCACAGCTGAGGAGCCGTCATCTCGCCCAATCCTTTGTAGCGCTGGATGTCGTATCCGCGAGAGCCTTCTTTTTTCACGTAGTCGAACAGGTCGCGCGCATTCGATTTTTCGACCGGCTCAATCGCGATTTTTCTGGCAGAAGCTTTCGCCTTCTTCTCGTCGGCTTTTTCCGCTGCTTCACCCTCTTCCACTTCACCGCCGCCATTCGACGAAGCCGCCTTTGCCACGCCCTCCACCACAAACGGAGGCTCCATGTACGGCTCAATCTGCTTGTACTTCGCGATCATCTGCCGGCACTCGGGCGTTGAAGCCAGCTCCCAATTGATCACGTGTTCGGCGCCATGCGAGCTGATAAAGGCAAGTTCCCACAAATTGTGCGTTTCATCGAATCGCAACTCGACGCTCTTAAAGCCGCGATCTTTCTGCAGTTTGGTCAGTTCCTTCTCGAGTTTCTCCAGCTTCTTCGGAGCTTCTTTCTTGTCGCCTTCGAAATCCGCTTTCTTCGAAAGATCCAGCTTCGACAAAAACTCCGTGACGCTTTCGTCGCGCACGCGCTTGTCGACTTTGTCGAAATATCCCAGATAATCGCGCAGCACGCTCATGAATTTGGACAGGGTGCCGCCTTCAAGTTTTGCCGCGCCCTCGCCATAGCGCACGACGAGCCCATCGGCTGCTCGCCTCAGCATGACTTTATCGAATTCGTCATCGTTCTTGATGTACTGCTGCGACTTGCCCTTCTTCAACGAATAGAGCGGCGGCTGCGCAATGAACACGTTGCCGCGCTTGATCAGGTCCTGCATGTGGCGGAAAAAGAACGTCAGCAACAGCGTGCGGATGTGGCTTCCATCCACGTCGGCGTCGGTCATCAAAATAATCTTGCCGTAGCGCAGCTTGCTCGCATCGAAATCATCTTTTGCAATTCCGGTTCCGAGAGCCGTGATCATGGCGCGGATTTCTTCGTGCGCGAGCATCTTGTCGTAGCGCGCCTTCTCCACGTTCAGAATCTTTCCTTTGAGCGGCAGAATCGCCTGGAAGCGCCGGTCGCGTCCCTGTTTCGCCGTTCCACCTGCCGATTCCCCCTCGACCAGGAACAACTCGCAGCGGTTCGGATCGCGCTCCGAACAGTCCGCCAGCTTGCCCGGCAATCCACCGGAATCAAGCGCACCTTTGCGACGCGTCAGATCACGAGCCTTGCGCGCCGCTTCCCGCGCGCGCGCCGCATCGACCGCTTTGTTGATGATTTTTTTCGCGACCGTGGAATTCTGCTCGAAGAACGCGCCCAGGCGTTCGTTCACGAACGACATCACCGTGCCAGCGATGTCGGAATTCAGCTTGCCCTTGGTCTGTCCTTCAAACTGCGGCTGGGGCAGCTTCACGCTGATCACAGCGACCAGGCCTTCGCGCACATCGTCGCCCGTCAGGTTCTCTTTGATGTCCTTGAACAGGCCCATCTGCTGTCCCGCGTAATTGATGGTGCGGGTCAGCGCCGTACGGAAGCCGGAAAGATGCGTTCCCCCGTCAATCGTGTTGATGTTGTTGGCGAAGCTGAAAATCGTCTCGGAGTATCCATCGTTGTACTGCAGCCCGATCTCCATGTGGACTCCGTTGCGGTCGTCCTCCATGTAAATCGGCTTGTCATGCAGCACCTGCTTGCCGCGATTGAGATGCTTGATAAACTCGGCGATGCCACCGTTGTATTTGAACTCGCTGCGCTTTGGCTCGCCCGTTTTCGGATCGTTCGTGCGCTCATCGGTGAGCGTAATCAGCAATCCCTTGTTGAGGAACGCCAGTTCGCGCAGCCGCTGTGCCAGCGTGTCATAGTTGTATTCCGTGACGGTGAAGATCGTTCGATCTGGCAGAAAGCGAACCTTTGTTCCGGTCTTTATCTTCGCCACTCCGGTTTTCTTCAGCCTGCTGGTCGGGTCGCCCTTCGAATACGTCTGCTGCCAGGTGTGGCCGTCACGCCAGATTTCGAGATCGAGTTCTTCGCTGAGCGCGTTCACGCAGGAAACGCCGACGCCGTGCAATCCGCCAGAAACTTTGTAAGTCGAAGTATCGAATTTCCCGCCGGCGTGCAGCTTGGTCATGACGACCTGCGCGGCGGAGACTTTGTCTCCATCGATCTCCATATCATCGACTGGAATTCCGCGTCCGTCGTCGACGACGGTAATCGAATTATCGATGTGAATCGTCACCTCGATTTTCGTGGCGAATCCCGCCAGCGCTTCATCGACGGAATTGTCGACGACTTCGTACACAAGATGATGCAGCCCTAGCTCGCCGGTCGATCCGATATACATCGCCGGACGTTTGCGCACGGCTTCCATGCCGCCGAGGACTTTGATCGACTCGGCAGTGTATTCATGATTTCCGTTGCCGTTGGCGGTCGGAATTGGAGTGACTTTTCCGTTTTTCGGCTTGCTGTCTGGAACTGGTGTATTTATTTCTTTGGTGGCCATTCGGCTCCGCTGAAGCTAGCGAGTTCCGGTCTTAACTTAACAACGCTACCGGTCGTACTACGTTTTGAATTTGCGC
>JASHRE010000869.1 GCA_030037515.1 Candidatus Sulfotelmatobacter sp. | reverse complement strand
GCAAGTGGTTTCATCCGCGCGCGGGTGGCTCCGTTAAAACTGGTGGCCTCGGCGATCACGATCGGCTCAGGCGGCTCTGCCGGACGAGAAGGACCAACTGCTCTGATCGGCGCTGGAGTGGGGTCAATCTACGCGACGTTGACCAAGCGCACAGATGAAGAGCGAGAGATTCTTCTGTTAGCTGGCATGGCCGCCGGTTTGTCGGCTATTTTCCGCTCCCCGATTGGCGCCGCCTTCTTCGCCATCGAAGTCCTCTATTCCACGATGGAATTCGAAGCTCGGGCTCTTCTTTACACATTGTTCGCTTCCGTGGTCGCATATGCCCTGAATGGTCTGTTCGTCGGTTGGAAACCCTTGTTTTACTTTCCAGCTGCGCCCAGCAATCTTCGGGCGCTGGACTATGGCTGGTTAGGCGTTCTGGGAGTCGCTGGGGGGATGGTTGCAACTCTCCTGCCGGTCGTCTTTTACCGCTTGCGCGATCTCTTTCGCGAACTCCCGCTTCCCCCGGCTGTAAACCCGGCCATCGGAGGCCTGGCGGTTGGCTTGATTGCACTGAAATTCCCGCAAGTGTTGGGTGGTGGCTACGGCTGGATACAGGAAACGATTGATGGCGGCTTGGTCCTGAAGCTCTTGATTGTCCTTCTTTTCTTAAAGCTCGTCGCCTTCGCCTTCACCGTTTCCTCGGGAGGGTCTGGCGGAGTTTTTGCGCCTACGCTGTTCGTGGGGGCGATGCTGGGCGGAATCGTCGCGTCCATATCTCACTTGCCCGCGGCGATGTTTGTAGTGCTCGGAATGTTGACCACTTTTGGCGCCGCGGCGCGAGTGCCGATCGCCTCTTTGCTGATGGTCACGGAGATGACGGGCGGGTATAGTCTTCTCCCTCCGGCGGCGTTCGCCGTTCTGCTCAGTTACCTGGTTCAAACGAGGCTGTCAGCCGGCCTTAAGTACAGAAGCTTATACGAGGCCCAAGTTCGCGGCCGCGCCCAGTCTCCAGCTCGTTACGTTGAGAATGTTCAGTTGGCGCTTCAACTACTCGGCAGTCAACGAATTCCCAACGCAGCCGCCATCGGTCATCTGGATCTGGTTACTCTGCTGGACTCGGGACTCCCCATCAAAATGCCCGGGCGCAAAGAATTGAGTCTCGGAATCTTGCGACCCGAGAGTTCATTGGTTGGAAAAACGGTCGAATCGTGTTATGAAGCCGCAGCCGGAACGTCGATGGAGATTATCGCCATCCTGCGCGGCGAAGACGTAATCTTCCCGCAGTCCAATACTGTTCTACAACAAAACGATAGGCTCCTGACCATTGCATCGGCTAAAGCTCGCAGCCGCATCGCGCAGCATTTCGTTCCCCTAGACGCGCCCAAACAGCCGGCCCCTAGGTCGAGCCCTAGCTGCTAATATCTTCCGCCATCTTGTCGACGTTGCCTTCTTTTTATCGGGATCGTGGCAGTCTCATGCGCTAAGACTCTCCTGCCGACGCATCGTTTGTGAACTCTTGACCTATTTCTTGGAACATCAAACGAGAGTTCTCATGGATAAATCAGCTCGCCCCCTTCCTCAGGGTTTCTGTGTCGTTTTATTCGCGATTTGTGCATTGGCGGCAGAATCCCGAGCACCTGGGAAAAATCCTGGATGCCGAAAATGCCAAAGTCTAGCACCTGAGAGAAGGTCCATCGAGCGATTGGTGAGAAAGGCCTGATCTTGCGACAAACCGCAGCCAAATGATCGAGGAGGCCGACCGCAGCTATGGCGAGCAGCGCCTGGACGGAGTTTGCACGACCCGCGCTAATCTCTCCGCCACTCCGGGATAGGCAATGTAAGGGTGGACAACTACACAACTGCGTTGGTTCTGCAAATCGGTGCAAATTGCGCAATCTGACGCTAGACACAAAGCCGGGCATCCTCGAGGTGGGTTTTGGTTAGGTCGTGGTCTTTTGAATTGTTGGTTGGGGTTGTGTTGTCCGGCATTCGGGTTGAAAAGTACGTTGCTACTTCACAACCGTCCAGCTCTTGTCGGGATTGAACTCGGTGATTGCCGCCGAAGCCTGCTCCGTCGTCTGACCGAGATCCTTCTGTAGGACCACTCCGTCTTTGTCCACCATGAAGGTCATTACGCCCGAGTCGCCATACTTCGCTGGATGCGCCACCACCGCGAAGCCGCGCGTCATCTTTCCATTCACGATGTAGTCCTTTGCTCCGCCGGGGGCGTCCGATCCCTGCTTCGTCAACATGGTGAAATAGTAGCCGTGAAAGGGCTGATGATGGGCCGGATCTATCTTGTATCCATCGGCCGTGGCTTGGGCCGCGAGCGGCCCCACCGGGCTCTTCGGCTGGCCCGGAGTGTCCGGCCAGTACAACCCGTTCTCCTGGCCCGGATCGCTGACGAACTTCTGCGCATACTGCTTCACGCCGCTGTGCTTCTGCGCGTAGTACTCCCCCTGGGCATCAACCACTGCCTCGCATAGGTGAATTACCGCCAGTTCGTTCCGGCCCACGCGCCGGTTGAGGACCTCCTCTTTGCCCGCCGCGGTGTCGAAGAACCAACGCCCGTCGCTGTTCTTCTTCAGAGGAAACGGGAAGGGAAAATTGTCCGCGCCCACCACAAGCACCTGCGATGCGTCTTCCATTTCGCGCCAGCGATGCATCACGTCATACCGGCTCACAAAGGCTGTGACGGCGTTGTTGTCCTGCACCGGGTCGCCCGAGTACAGCAGGTCCTTCGACTGCGCGCCGAAGATCGCCAGCAGGGCGTTCTGGTCCCCGGCCTTTGCCGCCGAGATGAGCGCATTGGCCGCGTCGTCCGGCGTCGCATATCCGCTGACCTCAGGCTTATGCGACTGGCAGGCCAGCCAAACCGCCAGCGTCAGGATTAGCAATCCTGGCGCAAATGAAACGTTTCCTGCTTTGACTGACGTCGGACCCTCCGAATCTCTGTTCAAGGTGC
>JASHRE010000868.1 GCA_030037515.1 Candidatus Sulfotelmatobacter sp. | reverse complement strand
TGGCGGTCGCATCCGAGGATGGAGATGGTTCGACGTTAGCGAGATGCAGGACGTCGAGATGCTTGAGCGGTCATCCCCAGGAAATAGGCCGGTTCGGTGCAGACAGCATCATCGGTGGATGAGATTTTCATTGGGGCGAGTCCCTCGTGCCCTTTCCAGTGAATTTCTTGTTATGGAGCGTTTTCTTTTGGGGAGAGCATTTTCATCGACGAGACGCAAACGGCCCCAAGCGCATGAAACGCTATCGCGGTGGCAACTGCATCCGCACAGATTCGAAGCGGCCTGACAAGTACATCAGGGAATGGAAGAAGAACCGCATCGCACTTACGGGCACGAGGGCAAAATCGGGGAAGAGATGGACGCGACTGCGCCTTTGCCTTGATGATCACGATGTCCGGGCTCTCGCCTGGGCGTGGCTTGAACGTTGCATGGAACGAGAGGAGTTGGACGAGGCGGTCGCTCAACTTTTTGCGGACGCCGAGAAGTATGGATCTTTGGTGGGTTGCAACGGGCGAAAGTGGCGAGTGTCCAGAGGTCGACCTCGGTTCGCAATTTTGGTTTGGCTGATTGCTGAAGGGCTAATTTCTAAATGGCTGATCAATCCGTCATCTTAAAAATCAAGCGGCAACTCACTCCCACTTCCGCGCCTTACTGGGAGGAGTTTTCCGTTCCCTACCGGCCGAACATGAACGTGATTTCGGCGCTCATGGACATCGCCGCCGATCCCGTCACTCGCGACGGCAAGGCGACCACGCCCATCACCTACGATTCGAACTGTCTCGAAGAGGTCTGCGGATCGTGCGCCATGCTGATCAACGGCAAAGCGCGCATGGCGTGCTCGGCCCTGATCGATCATCTCGAGCAGCCGGTCCGGCTGGAGCCATTCTCGAAATTTCCCGTCGTCCGCGATCTCGCTGTCGATCGTGCCGTGCTGTTTGAAAATCTGAAAATTGTCAAAGCGTGGGTTCCGATCGACGGCACCTACGACCTAGGACCCGGCCCGCGCCTTTCGCCCGAAGAGCAGGAGGCCGCGTATCCGCTCTCGCGCTGCATTTCCTGCTGCTGCTGCATGGAAGCGTGTCCGCAATTCGATGAGCACACCGGATTCGTCGGCGCCGCGACGATCTCGCAGGTTCGACTATTTAATACTCATCCGACGGGCAAAGCGCTCAAGCACGACCGGCTGGCTGCGCTCATGGGCGATGGCGGCATCCAGGAATGCGGTTACGCGCAAAACTGCGTCGAAGTTTGCCCCAAGGATATTCCTCTGACCAAGTCGATTTCCGAAGTCGGCGGGCAGGTAATGAAACAGGCGTTCGCTGACCTTTTTCGGCGCTGATTTTTGTCACTTTACCCGACTGCGGCATGTTGAATTTACTGCGGATGCTCTCAAGTTCAGGCTGTGCAATGCGTAGCGCCTCGTTGCTTGTCGCTCACAAATGGCCCGACGCGTGCCGATAATACTCAGGGACTCTGTTTACAAAACATCGGAGTAACCCGAGGTAACCAACACGGCATCGAAGCTCTGGGGTACGCAAGTAACCCGATCGCGCGATTTTGTTTCAGCCCTCTTGACAGCATGGCTTAGAATGGCGGGACCGCGCGGAAGACGTACGCGGGCCAAGCTTGCCCTAAGCTTCACGACGAACTCGCAACAAACGCTGTCACGCCTCAGGATCCACTTCGTGAAAAAAGCGGTCACAGTCCGGTTCGCTTCCGTTTTTGTTCTCGCCCTCATGTGGGTGGGGATGTCGGGCTCTGCCTTTGCTGTGCGCCATACCATTCACCAGACGCATCATCGCCATTTCCGCTGGCTGCGCTGGAACCCGATGTTCCGGCCATCGCACGAATCGCTGCTGATCCAGAACGCGGAAATCGACCGACTTGAGCTTCCCCGCATTCAGGATGAAACGGAACTCGAGGCGCTGAAAGCCGACGGCTCCCTGCTGCCGATCATCCCAAGCGAATCTCTGCGTATCGAGCCGTCGCTCGATCCTTCTCGCCGCTATTGCCGCCCGTGGACGCGCGATTTCGTCGATGATCTCAGCCAGGCTTATTTCAACCGCTTCCATCAGCAGATTCAGGTGAACTCGGCGGTGCGCACCGTCAAGATTCAGAAAAAACTGCGCCGCAACAATCGCAACGCCGCACCTTGGGAAGGCGATACCGCATCGTCTCATCTGGCTGGCGTGACCGTCGATCTGCAACGCCGCGGCATGACCAAAGAGCAGATTCGCTGGATGGAGTATTACCTCTTCTACATGAAAGCCCTCGGGCTGGTAGAACCGGAGGAGGAACGGCGTCACTGGTGCTTCCACATCATGGTCAGCGCACATTATTCGGAATGGCGCGAAACGCAGACGATCGTTCCCCTCGAACGCCCCGACGATCATCCTGAAGACGAGGCGCCCGCGCAGGTCGCCGCGGAAAGCGCCTCGCAGTAGTCACTTTCCAATTGCCTCTCACGGTTCACGTTTCAGGCCGTTCCTAGCTCGCTGTCGCGCCTTCGATTACGATTCCTGCATGATCATCCTATTGGCTGGCCTGCCCGGCACTGGCAAAACCACGCTCGCCCGAGAATTGGCCCCGCGCACTCAGGGACGAGTTCTTAGCAAGGATGAATTTCGGCATACGCTGTTCGCCTCCGACGAGATTGAATATTCCTCGCGGCAGGATGATTTCTGTCTGCAGCTCATGATCGAGACCGCCGCATATCTTTTGGCCCGAAATCCAGCACGACTGACTTTCCTCGACGGCCGTCCCTTTTCTCGGCGTTATCAGATCGAAAATGTGTTGCAAGCCGCCTCTTCCCTGCATCAGCCTTGGAAAATTCTTGAGTGCGTAAGCTCGGAAGAAACGGTCCGGCGGCGGCTCGAGAAAGATTCGGCCGGAAGCCGGCATCCCGCCGGAAATCGAGACTACCAGCTTTATCTGGAAGTGAAGTCCCGCTTCGAAACCATCACGCATCCCAAGATCGTGATCGACACCGACCAGCCGCTTGCCGACTGCGTCGATCAGGCGCTAGCCGCGCTGCGCTAACCGATTTTGTTTGGGCGTTTGGTTTTTATACAATCGAGAACTTGCTGGTTACGCCGGGCCCCAATCCTATGACCAACAGAGTCTGCTGTATCTTTCTGGCACTGACGTCGTGTTGCTTCGCGCAAACCTCCAACGAACCTCCGGCCGGCGCGCCCGTCAGTGCGAAGGCCCTCGCCATTCAAAAATCGGCGATCGTGATCGACACGCACGCCGACACGCCGCAAC
>JASHRE010000867.1 GCA_030037515.1 Candidatus Sulfotelmatobacter sp. | reverse complement strand
ATGCCGCAAAAAGTTTTCCCGCAGACCCAGGCGTCCGCGAAACGAAGTCAGGGTTTGCTGCGCGTGCGGTTCCTTTCGCAATTTCGGCTGATGCGTGTTCCCCCCCGGGTGGCGCCGGTTTGCTAGATCGGCATAAGAGTATTCACGCCAATGTGGTTGACCTTTGGTTTGCGACCAATACGGACCAATCGTTGTTCGAACCGCCGGCCAGCGCCGTAGAGATCCCCGAGAGGGTAGGACGGATAGTTCGGCCTTGCTTGGTCAGCGCCGGACACTCGGCAGGAGCCCAGAACGTCAGGGCCTTGCGCTCCCCCGATAAAAGCTCGTACAAGAAAGCGGTGAACGCGACCCGCGCAGTGAGCTTTATTCCAGGCGCATGCAATGGAAAGCCGATGGATATGCCCCTCGCGATGGGAGTTCGGGCGCGCTAAGAATTGTGCATGAAGTCGTTTTCGCTGCGAGCGCGGCTGGAGAGAGGCCAGTGTCGGCGCCGCTCATTACAACGAATGGCTGTATGCGCGAGCGGGGAAAACGGACTCGGTTGCAAACAGAACCCGCAAGCTTCGTGGAGCGCGACCAGCTCGGGTTCATCGTCGAGGATGAGCTAGAGAACGGGGGCACCGCCTAAGGCTTCACACGCACCTGGACACGGGTGCCCTCCGGCAGCTTCCCGTTGGTTAGTTCGATGTTGCCGTTGCGGACGATGCCCTCGAACTCGCATTGCGTCTCCGATTGGAACCTCCCGCCCAAGGCGAGTTTGGACGGGGCACTCTGTGGACGCGAGGCGTCACGGGCGACGCGTCCCATGCCTTTATCCATGGCTGCGTTGGCTAGGCGGTCCGCTTCCTGATTGTGCTCGCGCAGTGCGTGTCCAATCGAGAACCAATCAAGTTGCGCGATCAATTCTTTCGCGCGCGCGTGCAGATCCTGCAACGCCGGATTTTTGACTTTGTAAATACCTTTGATCTGCCGAACCAACAATTCCGAATCGCTGACGAGTTTGAGCGCCTTCGGCCCATGCCCGAGCGTGTATTCGAGCGCGGCGATCAACCCCTGATATTCGGCGAAATTGTTGGTCTGGTGACCGAGATATTCGCTGAGCGCGGCGACTCTGCGACCGGCCTCATCTTGGATGACGACGCCATATCCGGCGGGGCCCGGATTGCCGCGCGCGCCGCCATCGCTGTGAGCGATGAGATAATGCGCCGGAGGATTATCGCGGAGGTCGAGGTGCGTGGGAACCATGTTTCGAGTTTACATGCCGCCTCGGATCACCCCATAGGGCACAGACCTGCCGGGGGCGTTTACCGCCCTGCTGCAAGACGCGTAGCCAGTCGAGGCGGAAGACTTGCACTGAAGATGCGGTCCTGCGCCGCCTTCAGATTGTACGGTGTGCGATGAAAGTGAACCACCTGAGCGTCGCTGTCAAACAGAGCGAAAGCGGCGCGCCAATCGCCGTCTCGCGGCTGACCGACGGATCCGGGATTGATCATGTAGCGAGTCGAATCCTTAAGTTGCAGCGCGACCGACTCCGGCTGGCCCACGGTGCGGTACTCGGGACGGAAACCATCCGCCGCCGACCCGTTCGCGAAAAACCCGCCTTGCATGTGCGTGTGTCCGAAAAACGTCAAGGGCACGGTCAGCGCGATCAATGGGGCGAGCGCGTCTCCGAGCGAAACGACATATTCATCCTCATCAATGGGCGAGCCATGAACCAGCTGGATTTCGGGAAGACCGGGCAAAGACACGGGCCCGTGTGGCAGCGTCCGCAGCCACTCTAGATTCTTTGATGTCAGTTCGTCACGTGTCCATATCGCGGCGGCCGCGGCCATGGGATTGAAATCATCGAGGTCAATGAGTCCGGTAACGGCTTTGTCGTGGTTGCCGCGGACGAAAATCTCCCCCAGCGCACGCGAACGGTCGGTGACCTCGTTCGGGCTGGCGCCGTAACCGACGATATCGCCGAGATTGACCACCAAATCGTGCTCGGGAGCCGCGGCGAGGCAGGCGTCCAGCGCTTCAAGGTTGGCATGGATGTCGCTGAGCAAGAGTATGCGCAAGAAGACACCGGACGAAGTCGGGATTATAGACGAAAGATTAGGTGCTGGCAGGTGCCCCTGCGTACCTCGATGGACTAGGAGTTCGCCACGGGGCAGCGCGCCCAATGTCCTGCCGACACTTCGATCAGCGGAGGCAGCGCACGGGAACACTCCTCCACGCGAAGTTCGCAGCGTGGTTCGAACGCACATCCCGGCGGTGGCGCTTGTAAGGAGGGAACCGTTCCGGCGATGGTTTCGAGCGGATGACTGCGATCGGTGGTCAGATCGGGAACGGCGCGCAGCAATCCGCGCGTGTAAGGATGCGCGGCATGGCTGAAGATCTCGTTCTTCGCGCCGAGCTCCACCAGAGTGCCGGCGTAGACCACCGCGACCCGATCGGCCACCTGCGACACGACCGCGAAATCGTGGGAGATAAACAGCATGGCGAGTTTGAATTTTTGTCGCAGTTCGGCGAGCAGGTCGAGAATCTGCGCCTGAATGGTCACGTCGAGAGCGGTCGTAGGCTCATCGGCGATTAGCAACTGCGGACGGTTCACGATGGCCATGGCAATCATCACGCGCTGGCGCATGCCTCCGGACAGTTGATGCGGATAGTCGCGGGCGCGGCGGGCGGGATCTGGAATGGCCACGTCGCTCATTGCTTCGACTGCGCGGTCGTGAGCCTCGCGCTTTGAGATGGCGTGGTGCGCCAGCAGAGTTTCCGCAATCTGATCGCCCACGCGCATCACAGGATTCAGCGCCGTCATCGGTTCCTGGAAGATCATCGCGATTCGAGACCCCCGCATCTGACGCATCGATTCGTCGTCGAGCGCACGAAGATTGCGGGGCGATCCATGTTCAATGAACACGATTTCGCCAGAAACCAGCGCCTGCGGCGGCAGAAGCCGCATGATGGCCAGAGAAGTCAGCGACTTTCCCGAGCCGGACTCGCCCACCAGACCGAGAACTTCCCCGGGCGCAAGAGCGAGGCTGAGATCGCGCACCGCGTGCAACGTGGGCGGTTTGCCGCTCCCGTTTTCAGTTTGCGCGGGAAATGCAATGTTGAGATTCCGAATCTCGAGCAGCGGAGCCACAACTCATGGTAGCAATTCGCTGGCAGATTGGCGCCAAATTACCCTTCGGCTAACGCATGAGCCAGCCCACGGCGAGCGCGACGAGGGCAAGCTTCACCAGCCAGCCTGTGGCATAGCAAGCCACAAAAACGCGGTGCAGTTTCATAAATGCTGCGTTGGTCAGAATCAGGGGTAACGGTCCGATCAGCCAGATGGCGAGCGCCACCTTGAACGCTCCGGTTGGGGAGTGAAGACCGAGGATCCCGCAGAGGTAGGCAAACACTCCGCACGTCAGAAACGGCAGGGGACTGGTAAGCGCGATGGCCCGGCTTTCATTTGCTTTGCGCCAGACCTCAGGATACGTGAATCGCCGATGCAGCCAGTCGCCTGCGAAAAACCAATCGGTAAGCGATGTGACCACCCCGCCGGTAATCGTGATAAGGACGAATCGCATCCAGTTCATCGACTTCCTCCATCTGGTGCGAGAAACAGGGCACCATTCGGCTACCACCGTAAGAGCAGCGGCAACCCGTTCTTGCTGTTGCCGATCACGACGACCTTTGCGGGCGCTGCGGGCCAGTGTCTGTGTGGCCTCTATCCTTTCCATTAAAGCCGGGATGGCGTGATGCCCTGGGGCACGATCGGCTGGAAGTCGCGCCCGCCGGCTGCCTCGACACGCTTCCCTTGAGCCTCCGGCGTTTCTTTCTGCGGCCGGAAACTCACGACCGGCGCTTCCTGCTCCGCCTGTTGTTTCGCTTCGATCGAAGCTTTCAGCGTGGCCGGCAGATTGATATCCCGAAGCAGAACGTTCTCAACAGTCATGCCGCGCCGGTTGAGCTCTGCGGTCACCTGGCTTTGCCGAATGGTGTGAGCGCTCCGACGTGCCCCGCGCCAACCACCGGCTACGGCGCTGAAGAACAGGATCAGGAGGATGAATCCGACGATCGCGATGCCGATCGAGCGCAGAAAGCTGATGCCGGGCCGGCCCGTGGCAATGACTTTGCCGCGGCCGCGGTCGAAAATGGTCATATTCGATTCTCCCCCTGGCGGAATTCTAGGGTGGGCAAAATGACGTGGATAAGTGACTGACGGGGAACTTGGCTGGCAGCGAGAGATTGGCGGCGCATCGGCCGGCCAGCAACCCGGGCACGACGGTGAATCTTGCCTCAGGGGCGGGGCATCTCTTACATTACATTTATGAGCAAGATTCATATTCCTACACCCTTGCGCCAATATGTGGGCAAACAGGCCGCGGTCGAGGTCAGCGGTTCGACCGTGGGCGAAGCGATGAAGGCGCTGGTGGCCGAGCATCCGGACCTGCGCAAGCACTTGTATACCGAGGACGGCAGGCTGCGCGCATTCGTGAACCTGTACCTTAACGACGAGGATATCCGCTACTTACAGAAGGAAGCGACCACGCTGAAGGACGGCGACCAGATTTCTATTGTGCCGTCGATCGCAGGAGGAGCAGGCTGAGCGGACGTGACCTTTTCCGCTGCTGATCCAGGACACAAATCAAAGACCCGCCGTGTCGCAGCAAGCGGCAGAAAGTTGCGGCGCCCCGGCGAGTGAACAAGGACTCCATGGCTACCACGACAGAAATTCCAGTCACGCTGAACAAAGACGAAATCCTGCGCTACTCCCGGCATTTGATCATGCCCGAGGTTGGAATGGAGGGCCAGCAGAAGCTGAAAGCGGCACGCGTGCTCTGTATCGGCACAGGCGGACTGGGATCGCCGCTGGCGCTCTATCTGGCTGCCGCAGGCGTGGGCACGCTGGGACTGGTTGATTTCGATGTCGTCGACTACACCAACTTGCAGCGGCAAATTATCCATTCCACCGCTGATGTTGGCCGCAAGAAGCTGGATTCGGCTGCCGAAAAACTGAAAGGCATCAATCCATTTCTGAATTTGAAGACGTTCGACGCCAAGCTGTCGAGTGAAAATGCGCTCGCGATTTTTCGCGACTTCGACGTCATTGCCGACGGCACCGATAACTTTCCCACAAGGTATCTGGTGAACGATGCTTGCGTGTTGACCGGCAAGCCCAACGTTTACGGCTCAATTTTCCGCTTCGAGGGGCAGGCCAGCGTGTTCGCCACCGAAGACGGCCCCTGCTATCGCTGCCTCTATCCCGAGCCGCCACCGCCGGGACTTGTTCCCTCTTGCGCGGAGGGCGGCGTGCTAGGCATTTTGCCCGGTCTGGTGGGCGTGATGCAGGCCACCGAAGTGATCAAGCTGATCCTCGGCGTCGGCGAACCGCTGATCGGTCGGCTGCTGCTGGTCGACGCGCTGGGCATGAAATTCCGCGAACTCAAGCTGCGCAAGAATCCGGATTGCCCTGCCTGCGGCACGCATCCGACTGTCACCCAGCTGATAGACTACAACGAATTCTGCGGCATTCGTGGAGAGGAGAAGCCGGTGAGCAACGGTGTTCCCGAGATTCAGGTGGAAGAACTCAAGCGTCGGCTGGATGCAAAACAAGATTTGTTTGTGCTCGACGTGCGCGAGCCCCACGAATATCAGATCTGCAACTTGGGCGGATATCTGATTCCGCTGAACGATCTGCCGAAGCGGGTCAATGAACTGGATTCGAGCCGCGAAATTGTCGTCCATTGCAAGATGGGCGGGCGCAGCGCCAAGGCCGTGGCGTTTCTGCAGCAGGCAGGATTCAAGAAAGTTCTGAATCTGTCCGGCGGGATTGCGGCGTGGTCGGACCGCGTGGATCCGAAGGTCCCGAAGTATTGATGGGAAATAGGTTAATTCGATTTGCAAGCCAGCGGACGAAATGATCGCGAAACGCCAACTTTTCCTACTCTTGGGAAGTGCGTTCCTGCTGGCAGTCTGTTTGACTTCCGCGTCGGCGCGGCAGTCCCCCGCCGCAGCACCTCAAAACCAACCTGCAGAGCAAAAAGGCAACCCCCGTTCGTATTCCGGGATGTACACCTTCCTGAAGGCGGGCGAGTTTCTGCAGGTCTCAGTGGAGGAACAGGAGCGCGTCAGCGGATTCGTCTCGCGCTATGAAGATGAGGATAACGAAAAGGGACCCTTTGTCGATCAGTTCTTTAAGAGCGCAAAACTGGACGGCAACCGACTCACGTTCACCACCAAAACCGTTCACGCCGTGTGGTTCGACTTCAGTGGAACGGTCGAGCGGGGCGAAGGCAAGAATCCCGGAGATGAAGCCTACTACGTTCTGAAGGGAACGCTGACCGAGAATTCCGCTGCCGCCGATCAGAAGGCCACATCAAGAAATCACGAAGTCGAGTTCAAGATGTTTCCCCAGGATATATCAACGAAAGCGCGGTGATAACGCGTAACTGCTTCGGCCCGATGCCCGCCGTGGCTGCTGTTTCGCGTTCGGAATTCGCAACCGGGATTCGGCTAGTGGCCGGCACGAGCGGGCGAGAAAGTCAGGCGTCCGGCGGCTGGCTTCTTCATCGCCACTTGATCATGACCGAAAACCAAGTCTGGTCCGATCCCTGGAGTGGACGATGCGTCAGCAAGGGCCGATGCCAAGCCTCGATAGGAGCGGCTGATCTCGAGATTTTCCTGCAGCACAACTGGTATGCCGTGATCAATCGCGGGCGAGACGGAATGGAAGGCGTTGGGAACTTTCCATAGAACTTTGCAGTTGGTCGCCTGCTCGACATCTTCGTCGGTGAATCCGGGAATTTTCTTGTAGCGGTTGAGAATAATGCGCAGGCGGTCGCGCTCGCTGCCCTCTTCGACGAAGCTGTGGATGCGTCCCACGCTCCACAGCGAGACGACGTCGGTCTGCGCGACCACGAGCACGGCGTTGGAAAGGTCGCACAGCAGGCGCGTGGTCGGATCGAGCCGGCTGGAGGCATCGACGACGACAAAGCGGTAATGATTGACCAGCAGGTCGAAAAGCCTTGCCAGTTCGCCGGGAGTGGGCTCGTTCGGATACGGCTGCTGCGGTCCGGCCAGCAGATGCAAGCCCTCTTTGGTCGGGGTCATGAGCCCGTCGAGCAGCGAGACATCCATGCGATGCAGATTTTGCAGCGCGTCGAGTACTCCGAATTGCGGTCGCAAATTCAAATGCAGCGCGGCATGTCCGATCGGGGCGAAATCGACCAGAACGACATCGCCGTGAGATCGCTGCAACGCCAGCGCCGTGTTGACAGCGGCGGTGGTGCATCCGGAGCCGCCTTTCGCGCTGAGCAAGGTCAACACACGGGCTTTTCCGGCAACCCCGGTGGCGCGGGTCCGCATGGTAGAGAAACGGGTCAGCGCTTCCGACAGAGCATCGGATCCACTGGCATGATCGACGTATTCCCCGGCTCCGGCACGCATACTGGCCACGATGTTGGCCGGTTGCGTCATCTCCCCGTTGGCAAAGATCGCGATCTGCTGGGTGGTTGAGCGAATCAATTCAATGGCGCGCACAGCGCGATTCGGATCGTGCGTGGGAACGTCGATGATCACGACTTCCGATCGCGATTCCTGGATTTGGCGGAGAATTTCATCGGTTGCAGTGACGGGATAGCCGAGGTGCGTAAACACGGCACGTCCGAGGCGGGTTGCCTCCAAGCGGGTCTGCAGCGCAGATAGATGTTCCCGGTCCTCACTCAAGAGGGCGACGGCGATACCATGCATAGCGAGGTTCTCGCTGATTTCTCTCGGTGTCTGCATGTTAAAAAGAGAATCGAACTCCCGCTAGTGACCCAAGTAACCTACCCCAGCAGCAATATCTGCCGCAGACAAACGCCCGGAGTGCTTGCGTAAGGGCCCGTTGGGGGGAAACCGCACTGGAGAAACATCAGAAGCCTTAGCTCCGACTGCACGTCATTGTATGCGAAGGCTACCCGATTGGGAAGCCACCAAAGAGCCATTCATAAAATAAATTTGGAAAGCACTGGCCCAGGCATTGGCTGATGACTGATCAGCCTTAAATCCCGCGTGAATCTGCAGGCTCGATTGGGCCGGCTTCCTCTTCATGGGGATGAAGCGCTGCGACGCGCGCTGTGCGTGTGCCGGACTCGGCCGGCTCGGCGAGATATTCGTAGTGGTCGAAGCGAACGGCAACCCCGAGTCTAGGCCCTGAGGCATCGCGGCCATTCACGTTCTGCACGGCATTGGCGGGAGGTTTTACGACGCGCAAAACCCGGCCCCGGCAGCGCACGCGCATGCTTTCCCCCAGCGTGATCTCGGAAGGCATGCGGAGCGTGAGCTGGATTTCGCTGCCTTCTGTGAGCGGGGCGTCGGTGAAGAAAAAGACACCGCGGGAACTAAGGTCTTGAGTAAAACCGGCGGATTGAAGCTGGCTGGAGCAGTCGCACAGAGAAACCGGTAAGAGATAGGAAAATCTCTGTCCTACACGGCGCTCAACCCGAACTGGAGAAGTGGTCATCGCCGGCCTCACGGCTGCGGAGTTGCCCCCGACGTAAGCCGATACTCTAGCGCATCCGGCTGGGCAAGAAAAGCGCGAAATTTCATTGCGACCGAATTCCCGATGGCGATTGCGATCGATGCGATTCTGTTTTTCGAGGGCACGACTCTCGGCGGCAGATCAACGCTTTTCCAGAAGCACGACTGCGTGTGCGACCGCGGCGTGGTCGAGATGCAGTCCCTCGGGCGTCTTCGCTTTCAATCCTACGCATTCGCAATGAACGCCGAGAAGCTCTGCGACACGGGTCCGAATCGCCGTCGCATGCGGCCCGATTTTCGGGGCGGACAGAGTGAGACTGGCATCGATATTGCCCACCCGATAGCCGGCATCTTGTATACGTTTCAGTGCTTCACGCAGAAAAATGACAGAATCTGCACCCTTCCATCTGGGATCGGAGGGGGGAAACAAGGCGCCGATGTCTGGTGCGGCGATGGCACCCAGCAGCGCATCGGTGACGGCGTGCAGCAGGACGTCGCCGTCGGAGTGGCCGCCGAGGCCCTGGTCATGTTCGATCGTGATCCCGCCGATTTTCAGGGCGATGCCCGCACGAAATTCGTGGGAGTCAAAGCCATAGCCGATTCGCGTCGCTGGTCGTCGGTCGTCAGTCGTTGGCATCAGCTTCCAAAAGTAACCATGGGGAGCGAAATCGCGTAAATCCGCGGCTCATTTCCGCAAATAGAACTCCGCCAGCTCCATGTCGGAGGGTGTCGTGATCTTAATATTTCTCGGCGATCCCATGACCACCGTGACATCGTAGCCGGCACGCTCGGCGAGCGATGCTTCATCGGTTCCGGTGAATTCATCCCGGGCCGCGTCATCGAACGCCTTCTTGATGATGTTGTAGCGAAATCCCTGCGGCGTCTGCGCCAGTACGATGCCGGCGCGCGGGATCGTGGCTTTTATAATGGCTCCCTCCGCGATCCGTTCCACCTGCTTGACGGTATCAACGGCGGGCATGCCGGCGATGGCCGCGCCGTATTTTCCCGCCGCCGCGATGACCTGGTGAATGATTTCCTCGGTTACAAACGGCCGAACCGCATCATGCACGAGCACGACATCGTCCCCTTCGGCCTGAATCTGATTGAGCGCATTTTGCACGGATTGCTGGCGATGTTCGCCTCCAACGGCCAATTCAATTTTTCTCCCGCCCAGATCAGGAAATTCGCGCTGCAAACGCTGTCGAAAGCCCTCGATCTCGTTTTCGCGCAGAGCCACCCATATCTCGCTGATGGCCGGCACGCCCGCGAATTTTCTCAATGTATGGACGAGAATGGGCGTGCCGCCCAGCTCGGTGAACTGCTTGGAGGGGTGCGGCTTTTTGTCTTTGGCATCTTTGCCGGCTGCACTCAGTGCGCTCGGGACCGGCGCCATGCGCGTCCCCAGACCGGCGGCGGGAATGATGACGATGACCTTCATTCCGGGCTGTCAGTATACGAGCGCGAAATGGAAGAGTTCAAATACGGGGGGCGTGACGGATCGGCTGAATTTCGGTTTGCGACCGCCCTTTCAACCGGCAGTAACCCCTGCGGCAAATCGTTTCCGGAGTGATCCATCATTGTTGCGGCGCAACCAGGGCCTGGGCCGTCGCCCGCCTGTGAAGCCCTCATCGTCTCGCGGCGAAAGACCAACTGCTATCGGGCCATGTTTGTGTCAGTACGCCGCCGGCTTGTTTTGTGAATCGCTCGACAAGTTAAAGCGGAGTCGAAAGTCGCATCCGTTCGGGAAACGGAATGGGCGGCTTCCCGCAAAAGGTAGCGGCTGGCTTCTTATGATTTTTGTGGCTCCACGCAAAAACCTGTGCTATCTTGCGCCCGAATGAAGCGCTCTCCCCCTGATGCCGCTACTGCCAGGAGCGCTCCGGGCTAGCGCCCGCAGTAGCGGCCGGCTGGAAATTCTGTTATAAAATTGCGCTCACCAATGCCTCCACGCCCGTCGATTGCCGATCGGTACAGTTCGCTGCGAAGGGCGAGCGAAATTGCGCTGACCACGACCACAGCCGAGGGCATTTTCCAGGGGGTCTGCGGCGTGCTCAAGGATGTCGTGCCCTACGACCGCGCCGGACTCAGCCTTTACGATTCTGACCACGACAGTTTGCGGATCGTCGATATTTACGGTCCGCACGAAAACAGCATCTTTCGTATTGGCCATTTGCTGGGGCGCAAAACTTGTCAGACGGGATGGGTCTTTGAGCACAAACAGACGCTGTTTCGGCGTGATCTCGCCACGGAATCGAAATTTCCCAGCGACAAGAGAATCATCGATGAAGGTTACCGATCCATTTGCTCAGTACCGCTGGTAGTGAGAGGGAACAGCATTGGCGTTCTGTCGGTGATCGGGTCGCGCCAGAATCAGCTATCCGTCGACCACGCAGAAATCGTGGAAGCGGTGTCGCAACAGGTTGCCCTGGCCCTGGCTTCGATCGTCCCGCGATGCCTGACGCACATCAATACAAAAGTCGTTTGCCCCCGTTGTATCGGTGCCGCGGGAGGCAAGACGACGGTCTTAAAGCACCGCGAGGACTTGTCGACTTGGGGACGAAAAGGCGGCCGCGGCCGCAAAAGTATTTCAGTTGAATAACTGCCGCCGGTGATTGACAATGTGCGGCGTGCCGCACCTCCATCGAGTTGCCCGCTGTCCCATTCACAAAGACACCGAACTGATCTGTCCTCGGTGCATCGGCAGCCGCGGCGGCAAGACCACGACGAAAAAGCATCGCGGGAAGCTTTCCGGCTGGGGCAAGTCCGGCGGACGACCGCGAATCAAATAAGCGTAAACCGCTATCCGCCGCTGGCGCCCTTTCGTTTTTCCAGCGCGCGATAAATCGCCTGATCGGTGCAGACCTCGTAGTAATGCCGCCCGGTCCATTCCCTGACCGACAAATCGGCAGAATCCACGCGCGGGATTCGGCTCTCACGCACGACGATTTTGTGGAAGATCTCGTGATCGACGGGAACCGTCGCGGTGAACAAGCGATATTCGCCCTTGTCTGCCGCCAAACCGGAGGGCAGACGTACTTTCAGCGGCTCCAGCGTAATCTCCTCTTTCAGCTTGCCAAATGCGGCTTCATTCATGCGGATGCCGCTGAGGTTGAAACTGAGCGTCACGTCTTCAGGATTGGTACTTTGGTCCAAATCCGCGGTTTGGAATGCGTACACGTGAAATGGCCCGGCGATCGGCTCCATCAGCTTGCGCACATGCTTGTTGCACGAGGAGAGGCGATCGCTTTCGTTCAGTGCTTCGGAAATCATGATTTGATGGTCGCCGTCCATCAGATAAAGCGGAGCCGATTCCTGCAGAGTGATTCCGAGCCCCAGCTCGAGCTGCGGCATGCCCGAACGCTGCATCAATTCGTTGTATCCGCGGACGATTTCGACAATCTCGCGCGCCAGCACGCACATGCGGCTGACCGCGAGGCCGGGTTCACCCTCGCGTTCGACAATGGCAAGAATGATGGCATCACCCTCGAGAAAGACCTTCTGCGCCCCGTATTTCTCGAGCAGCTTGTTGACCGGATCGTAGAAATTGAGGCTGAAATAGGAGGCGGGATTAAGCCCTCTTTCCATCATCATCCGCGTCAGGCGGGTTGAGTCTCGCACGTCGGCCTTGAGCACGACGTGCCGTAAAACGCGGCCCGACTCGCCGGCTTCCTGCTCCTCGGCAAGCAGAAATTCGTAGAGAGTCCCGTTGACGCGGGACAGCTCCTGCAGCCGTTCGTTGGGAACCAGGTTCACAGAATCCAAAGCTCCGTTCAGAACTTCCAGCCGGCGCAGGTCCCGGTGATAGTGGAAGAAATCGGCAAGGAACCGGGTCGCGACTTTCGCCCGCTCGGCGCCTCGGCAAGAGGCCACCTTCGCAACCGCCGCGTACAGGCTATTGGGAGAAAGTTTGCCGTGTTCCTGGATCAAACGTTCCACGCGGTCGCACTCTGCCCGGTCAACGAGCGCCGTTTTCAGCTGCTGGGGATTGATGCGCGGCGCATGTTCACTGATCAGCGGAACCACACAATAGGAGGCGATCACGTTCTCCATCACGTGCTCGTCTTCGAGCAACCGAATCCACGTCTCGAGCCGTTCCTGCTGTGCGAGCCCCTCGGCGGATTCTTCGGGCGTGCCGGTGCCAACAAGCAGACGTGCGTTATCGGGGACGTTCATCCAGGAATCGAGGGTTTCCGCCGTGGTTTCGTCTCCGTAGAGCGATCGCAGATAGCCGGAAATGACTTCGCGGAGGCGGCCGTAGCGGTCAGGGTCGCGATCCCAGTTGCCCAGCATGACGTAGTGTTCGGCACAGATGTAGTCATCGCGGCCATCTTCGGAAAACAGCAGACGGTTTACAAACAGCGGATAAGTAAAGTAACTGCGCGCGACCGTTTCTTCGCCGAACAGCGACCGCCGGGTGCGGGCCAGCGCGCTTTTTTCAACTTCACGCAGGGTCTCGAAAATGTCGAGACCAGTCTTGCGCAGAATGATCCTCTTGCGTACCTGGAACGTGGCCAGCCGCTCCCGGTATTCGTGTGCTTTCTGCTGCCGCATGTTGTCGTAGGTTTTCAGCAGTAAGCGGCAACGCTCAAGCACCTGCGCAAATTGCAGATTCATTTCCGTGCGCAGGAATTTGGTCACCGCCAGACGCGCCAGAATGTCGAGTGGGAGCTTGTTCTCTTTCTTGGCGCGGTTCAGTGAGGCAACCTGCAATTCGGTCAGAAGCGACTTCCAGTCGGAGGGATCGCTTTTGGGCCGCACCGCCTTGCTGGCGAGGTTTCTAAGCCACGATGGGCCTTGGGAAGGTTGCGGAGCTTCCGCGGAAAGCAGGCCCTCGAGTTCCCCGTAGCGGGCGATCAGGCGTGCTATGTGGGCCCGCGCGGCCTCGGCAAAGCGTGGACTGAGAACCACGTCGTGCCGCAGGTTATCGACCCCGACGGCGAGCCCTTCGAGCGACACAAACGGCGTGGAAGCAGCCAGCTTTGGCGGCGCAGGCTTCTCCGGCGCTCCGCCCAATCGAAAGATGGGAATGCGAGGCATGCAAGCTCAATTTCGTTTGGAAGTTGCTGATTCCAAACGCAAACAATGAGGCTAGCATGCGGGTTGGGACGGCAAAAGTTACCGAGGTTACAAGTGCGGGATGAAATCGAAGCGCGAAGTCGAGGTCCTGATGACGCCCGCGGGGCAGCCTTCAATGGGGTGACCGATAGAACCCCCGCTGCTAGCAACACCGGCCAGCAGCGGGGCTCCGGAAAGGTCATGGATTTCGCACGCTGGCGCTGAATTGCGGTTTGAGTGGGTACTGGCGGCTGGCCACTCGCTTACTGCTGGCTCTTGATCCTCGCCGCTTCGAACTCATCTCCATGTTGCCAGCCGATGAGCTTGGGAAGGCTGGCGGCTTCCCATCCCAGGGCGAAGCCGAAGCGGGCCATGGCAGAGTCGCCGGTGAAATCCATTTCCGGATGATATTCGTCGCTGGGCTGATGGTAATGTTTTTCGATGTATTCCTGCTCCTGCACGAGTCCCCACGATTCGGGATGGCCTTTATATTTCGTTCCTTCATTGATCGAGAAGGAAGGCACGCCCACGCGAGCCAGGCTGAAATGATCGGAGCGGTAGAAATGCCCGGCTTCGGGCCGCGCATCCGGACGAATGGCCAAGCGGAATTCCTTGGCCATGGCCTCAACGTCGGGGTAAAACGTGGTACGCTCGGCGCCAGAAACTTCCACTTCCTCGGGCGCGCCCAGCGGCATGACATTGTCATAATTCAGATCGAGCGTGATCTTCCCGGCTGGAATCGGTGGATACTTGCCCAGATATTCGGACCCGAGTAATCCCTGTTCTTCTGCGGTCACGGCGGCAAACAAAATCGATCGCCGCGGACGCCCCGCGGCAGAACCATAGACGCGAGCCAGTTCCAGCAGAATGCCGCATCCGGTGGCGTTGTCGCTAGCGCCATGGAAAATGTTATTGCCGGGCATGTCGGGACGGATGCCGAAATGATCGTAGTGCGCGGTGTAGAGAACGGCTTCGTCGGCCACCTTGCGGTCGGAGCCGGGCAGAATGGCGAGCACGTTATTCGATTCGAAGTTGCGGATCTTGCTCACCATGTGCGCCTTCAGCCGCGCCCCGAGATCCACGGGATGAAAGTTGCGGGATTGCGCATCCTGCATCATCTTGTCGAGATTCATGCCCGAAGCCCGGGCCAGCCGCGCGGCCACGTCGTAGTGAATCCAGGAGGCGACTTGGAGAACGGGTCCGTCGACCTTCAACGCGGCTTTTTCGCCGGAGTTGGAGTTGCGGACCACTTCCCAGGGATAGCTCGCCATCTCCGATTGATGAACCAGAATCACGCCCACCGCGCCCTTGCGCGCGGCTTCTTCGTACTTGTAGGTCCAGCGGCCGTAGTAGGTGAGAGCCTTGCCCTTGAAGAAATTAGGATCATTCGAGGGCGGTTCGTTAACCAGCATGAGCAGGACTTTCCCGCGCACGTCCGCGGCCTTGTAGTCGTCCCAGCCATACTCGGGCGCCTCGATGCCGTATCCCACGAACACGATGGGCGCGTCGACATCGGATTGCGCTCGCTGGGTTTGATCGTAAGCGACGTATTCATCGAGCGGCTTCAAATCCATCGCCTCGCCTTTTTTGGGAATGAGCGAAAACCGGGTTTCGGGAAGAGTCGTGACGCCGACCAGCGGAACCTTCTGCATGTAGGTGCCGTGATCTCCGGCGGGCTTCAGGCCGTATTCGGCGAACTGCGTGGCGATGTATTCCGCGGCAATGTCGCCGCCGCGCTGGCCGGTGCCACGACCTTCGAGCAGATCGTGCGACAGAAAGCGCACATGCCAGCGGATATGTTCCGGAGAGATCGTTTCCAAGGCGGCAAAGGCCACGCTTGGCAGATGAACCGAGGCCGTCTCATGCCGAACTCGAGGCGGAACGGGAACCGGAAGTCCTCCTTCGCTCCACAGCGGGAGAAGGCTCAAGCACGCAATCAGGCAGGCCCAAACAATGTTTTTCATCGATCGTATCGACAGCCCTCTCGCCAACCGCAAGACCGTCGCATTCTTGATTGTCAATTTTCAGCTGAAATCGCTAGGACGATTGTAGCGGAGCGCGCTTCCGACAGTGCAACAGAACCCCCGAAATAGTGCACGAGAGTGCAACGACTGGCGGGAAGGCGTACGCGGCGGCCCGTGTACGGAGGTGTGCGGCCGCCCGATGGATTGCTGGGAAAGTCGGAGGCCCCATCCTCTCCCCCCCAAAAGCGGCGGGACGAGGATGAGGCGCCCCTCTTGTTCGAGGTTTTCTCGGCCGCCGGACCGGCGGCTAGTTTTTTGATCCTCAACCTGCGCGGAAATCGCGGACGTCCTCTCCCGGCTTGAATACCACCGCTGGCGCGGCTTTCCCCGACGCGGCCAGTTTGCGGTTGATTTGCTCAAAGTCGGCCTTGACCCATCCCACGCTGGAAACTTCAATTTCGCCGTCCTGCGCGACCCAGAACACCGTCGGTACGTTGGTCAATCCATAGGCATTCGACACGGGATATCGGCCGACTTCGTCGAGCAGCACGGGAAACGTGACGCCGAATTCTTTGACAAACGCGGCGGTTTCCTTGGCGTCGTTCTGCGAGATGCCGACCATGGACACTCCGCTGTTACGGTACGATCTGTAGAGTCGCTCAAGAAACGGGAAAGTGTATTGACATGTGGGACATGAAACTTTGAAAAAGGCCAGCACAACGGGGCCGCGAGCCCGTTCGTCGGCCAGCGCAACATTGCGCCCGTCCAAGGTTCGGAGGGAAAAGTCAGGGGCTTTCTTTCCAGTCGCTAAGGCAGTCATAGGTGAATCCCCGCTTACCTCGAAACGATTTTACCGAACCAACCGAGTCCCCGCCCGATAGGGTCCGGGCCTGTGCTGCAACTGGCGTCAAACCTCAATCCCCCGACCAGGAAAGCCCGCCGCCATTTTGATGAATTGGCTCTTGCAACGATGCAGCGATTACAATCCCTCATTCCGGAAGGTGTGTTTGTCCGCTCCATTATGCGATCTGGCTACCCCAGACCGGCGCTCGGCATTCTGGCTTGGTTCGCGTTCTGCGGCCTGGTGTCGGCGCAAACCTCCGAGCAGAAAACCGCCCGTTATCTGGTGTCGATCCGCAACCAGCCTTCGTTGCTGCTGCGGTTTGCTCACGACATGCCCAAGGGCGGCGACCTGCACAATCATCTGAGTGGCGCGATCTATGCCGAGGATCTGATCGACTTTGCCGCGTCTGACAATGTTTGCGTCGATCGCACGACTTCGCAGTTGCTCGCGCCCCCGTGCGATACGTGCGAAAAATATACATCGAAGCCGGGCATACGCTGCGCGTACGCGGACCATGTCCTCTACAGCCAGCTTATCGATGCCTGGTCGATGCGTAACTGGCGCCCGGGAGAGGAATCCGGACACGACCATTTCTTCGCGGCGTTTGATAAGTTTGATCTGGCGGTGAATGGGCACGTCGCCGATGCCGTAGCCAGCGTGGTTGATCGAGCGGCGCGCGAGCGTGTGCAATACATCGAATTCATGCTCACCGCGGATGGAATGAACGCCGCCGAACTCGGCATGAAGCTCGGATGGGACGATGATTTCGGCAAAATGCGCGCCCGGTTGCGAGCCGGAGGGTTGCAAGAGATTGCGGCCGCGACCAGCCAGACTCTTGCCGAAGATCAAGCGCGCGTGCACTCCAAGTTGAAATGCGGAAGCGCGGAAGCGGAGCCGGGCTGCAGCGTGACCGTGCGGTATTTGTATCAAGTGTTCCGCGGCCTGCCGCGGGAAGCCGTTTTCGCCGAGATTCTGCTGGGATTTGAACTGGCCTCGTCCGATCCGCGCTTTGTTGGATTGAACCTCGTGATGCCTGAGGACTGGTACGTTCCCATTCACGATTTCAACCTGCACATGGCGATGCTCGACTATTTGCATGGCGTTTATCCGAACGTGCACATCGCGCTGCACGCCGGCGAACTGGCTGCGGGACTGGTCAAGCCCGAAGACCTGACGTTTCACATTCGCGCATCGGTAGAGCGCGGACACGCCGAGCGCATCGGTCACGGCGCATCGGTGATGTCAGAGAAAGATCCCATCGGGCTGATGCAGGAAATGGCCAAGCGCAAGGTGCTGGTGGAAATCAATCTGACATCGAATGACGAAATTCTCGACATCAGCGGTGACGACCATCCGCTGCCCATCTACATAAAATACGGAGTGCCTGTCGCGCTTTCCACCGATGATGAGGGCGTGTCGCGCTCCGATATGACGCATGAATATTTGCGCGCGCTCGAGAGCTATCATTTCAGCTATCCGGAGATGAAGCGCATGACGCGGCAGAGCCTGGAGCACAGCTTTTTGCCGGGCGCGAGTCTGTGGGCCACGACAACAGGTGAGTTCCGGCTGGTCTCGGCCTGCGCCGCCGATCTTGCCGGAAAGCCGACGCCGGCCTGCAGCCGGTTCCTCGCGGCAAGCGAGCGCGCACGCGAACAATGGAAGCTGGAAACCGAGTTCGCTGATTTTGAAAGGAAGTTCTGACCAAAGATGCCGCGCAAACGCACGCTGATCCCATCGCCGCTCGAATGGACGGACCGGCCAGTTCCGGTCCTGCCGCCCATCCTGCCCGTCGTTGCCGAGCGCGGCGGAACGCAACTGCGCACGCCGTTGCCCGTCGCCATCATCGATACGCGCGAACAGAATCCGCTGTCGTTTCGCCGCTTTCGGGCGTGGTTTGAGCGGATCGAGTACCGCGCGCTTCCCTTGGGTGATTATTCGGTCGAGGGGATGGAGAATTCCTGCCTGGTCGAGCGCAAGAACCTCGCCGATCTGATCCAGTCGTTCACGACCAACCGCGCCGTGTTTGTAGAGCGACTGCGGCGCATGAGCCGTCTGCCGCACAGCCTGGTGGTCGTGACAGCACCATTCAGCCAAATCAAATCCGAGTATCCTTATCGCGCCGCGAATCCGAACCGAATCACCCAGTCGCTCATCGCCGTGCTGGCGGGGCTGCGCCTGCCCTTTATCTGCACCGAGTCGCACGAACTGGGCGAAGAGATTGTTGCGTCGTTTCTTTACCAGACCTTTCTGTATGATTGGCTGGATTGCCATGGTCACGGCCGTTATCTGGCCGATGGCGATCTGTAAGGCGCGCCATGCCAGACCCTTTCACGCTCGCCGATGCCGCCGCACAGTTCATTCAGGCGCGCACACCGCTGCGACCGAAGATCGGACTCGTGCTGGGCTCCGGACTCGGCGCTTTCGCCGATTCGCTGAGCGATGCGGTCGGTGTGCCATTTGCCGAAATTCCGAATTTTCCTTGTTCGACCGCGATCGGCCACGCCGGACGCATGGTCGTCGGTCGTGCCGGCTCTGTGCCCGTGGCGGCCATGCAGGGACGCGTTCATTGCTATGAAGGCTATTCGGCGCAGCAGGTCACGTTTCCCATTCGCGTGTTCGGGCGCATGGGCGTCGGCGCGGTCATTCTGACCAACGCGGCCGGCGGGATCAATCTCAGCTATTCGCAGGGCGCGCTGGTGTTAATTCGCGACCATATTAATCTGCAGGGCGTGAATCCGCTGGCCGGTGCGAATGAGGATCGCTTCGGCGTTCGTTTTCCCGACATGACGCGGGCCTACGCGCCGGAATATCGTGCGATGGCGCACGAGGAAGCGGAAAAGCTCAACATCGAGCTCCAGGAAGGAATCTACGCGGCGCTGCTTGGACCGAGCTACGAAACCCCGGCGGAGATCGAGTATCTGCGGCGAATCGGAGCAGATCTGGTCGGCATGTCCACCGTCGCGGAAGTGATTGCCGCGCGGCACATGAATCTGAAAGTTCTCGCGATTTCGTGCGTGACCAATATGGCAGCGGGAATCCTCGATCAGCCGCTCTCCCATGAGCAAGTCATGGCCACCGGCGAGCGCGTGAAGAGCAAGTTCGAAGCCCTGCTGCGCGCGGTGCTGGCCCGGGTCGCGCGGAACGTGGCTTGATCAAGCCCGGACGCTTGTTCACTTCGCCTTCGGAATCTCCAACGCCAGCGGTGGCGTGATTCCATAGGTCGTGGCAAAGCTTTTCTGGTTGAGCGCCAGCGCCAGGTGTCCGCGCGAGTCGATGTAGAGCAGCGGATGGTGCAGCGGAACGTCGCTGAACGTTTTCGCGAACGGAATTTTGAAGTCGCGACCTCCAAGCGTGAGGGGAATTTCCTGCCCATGCTGGTAACCAAGTTTCAAGAAGTCTTCTGCGTCAACGTTGGTGATGAGGTTGCCGAACGGGCCATCGATCGCGATGACGGTCGCACTCAGACCACGATCGTCGAGGGCTGCCGTTTTCAGATGCAGACGAACCAGATCAGCAACAGGCATCTCCGGTCCAGCGGTGGTCCAGTCATCGCCGCGCGCCACATGGGCGCCGACGGGAGAAAAAATGTCGCGGCCGTGAAAGGTCGAGGATAGTTTGCCGCCGATCATCCAATCGGAATTCGTAATCACTCGCACGGCGTCAATACCGTCGCGTTGCTCGACCAGGGTGAGCAGGCCGTTATCGGGCAGGACGAAGTATTGCCCGCGTTTGGAGTGCGCCACGATTGCCTTGCGCGAACTCCCCACCCCTGGATCGACCACCACGACAAACACCGTGCCGGTGGGGAAATAGGGCGTGGCGCCGTATAAAAATCTGGCTCCATCGAGGATCGAAAAGGGCGGGACCTGGTGCGTGAGATCGACGATGCGCACCTCCGGCATGATCGAATACATCACACCGCGGCAAAGCGCGACCGAATCGTCGACCAGGCCGAAATCGGTCATGAAGACGATGGTGGGCGGATATTTCTGCGCCGGAGGATTTTCGCCATCGAGCAAGGCCGATGCGGCTAGCAAGAAAAGGATCAATGCGCCGGTGAAAAAACGCGCCGCGAATCTACGTCGCAATTGCGATACGCTCATGAGTTTCCTCAAGCTGGCAAGAATTTGGACTCAATCAACGGAGTCACTGAAGAAAAGGCGAGGGGAATTCTATATCAGCGGAGCGGCTGGCGAGCGCCCGGGCGCCGCTCCCCGGTTGCGGTTCTCCCGAAAGGATGCGGACCTTGATTTTTTTAGATCGAAGGCTTGCCAGCGCTGACTAAGTTCGCCGAGCAATGTCCGGTCTTGCTGACACTCTCTGCGAGCTTTCCCCCGCGCTCTTGCGTTTAAAGCTTTACCGATTCCGGGCGTGCTCCATCTCCAGCAGCGTTTTCTTCCGTTCAACGCCCCAGCGATACCCGCCCAGAGCGCCATTCTGGCGCACCACGCGATGGCACGGAATGGCCACAGCGACGGGATTCATCGCGCAGGCGCGGGCGACGGCGCGTGCGGCGGTTGACTGGCCGATATCCTGCGCCGCCTGATGGTAGGAACGGGTCTCACCGAACGGAATCGACTGCAAATATTTCCATACCCGCCGCTGAAACGCGGTCGCGCGTATGTCGAGTGGTAGAGAGGAGTTTGTCGTCTTGTGGTTCATCTGTTGCAGCACCGCATTGGTCCAGGTGCGCAGGCCGCTTTCCCCGGGTCTGCGCGTCGCGAACGGAAATTCGCGCTTCAATCCTTCGAGCAGTTCGCCGTCGCTATCCCCGAACCGAATCGCGCAGATGCCGCGATCGGTCGCCGCGATGAGCATTCGGCCCAGCGGCGAGTCGGTGATGGCATAGCGGATCGCAGCTGCAATCGCACCGCGACGATATTTGTCGGGAGTCATGCCAAGTTGCGAAGCCGTACGCTCATACAAGCGGCTGCTGGAACCGTATCCAGCCTCGTACATCGCGCGCGTGACGTTTTCGCCGGATTGCAGATTGCGCTTCAGCAAGCGCAGGCGGCACGAGTCAGCATACTCGCGTGGCGTGACACCGAGGGCAGCCTTGAATCGCCGCTGCAGATGGAACGGGCTCTGCTGGAACTCCCGGCCCAGGCGCACCAGCGTGACTGGCTCATCCAGATGCTGCTCGATGAAGCGGCAGATTGCTCGGGTGGGGTCAGCCTGGCCCTTTCGGCTCCAGGACCTGGGGTGGCAGCGCAGGCAGGCCCGATATCCCGCGCGTTCGGCCTCCTCCGGGAGGGCGAAGAATTCGACTTTTTGCCGCCGCGGCCGGCGGGCCGGGCACGACGGCCGGCAGTAGACGCCGGTGCTCGAGACGGCAAAGACAAATTCGCCGTCGCGAGCCGGGTCGCGGGCGAGAACCGCCTCCCAGCGCGGATCGTGGCTCGGCTGGGGCGACGTTTTGGAGCTGGAGCAAGAGCCGGCCATTGGACTCATGCCTTCGTCTGAAAGTGTGGCATTCATCGTTGTCATGACCAAAGCGTAGAGCATCGCCGCCGAGCCGGCTATCCGAATGTTGCGGGCAAAGTGAAATTTGTGCCGGGGCCAGGACCCGACACTGTCGGATGATGCAGGAGCAAGAGTGCGCGCGCCGCAGCGACCAACGTTGACAGCATGCCGCGCGCTTGTAGAATATGAGGGGCGGGCTAGCGATCCGGCAGCCGTAGCTGCCGCTGTAGCGGAAGTCCACTTGCCATCGTGGCGGAATTGGCAGACGCGCATGGTTCAGGTCCATGTACCGGCAACGGTGTGGGGGTTCGAGTCCCTTCGATGGCACCAGTAAAGTCCGTACCCAGACCCAGTTGTCGGTTCCCATTTCTCCAGCCTCGACAAGGCCCGATGCGCATGACTCCGAGCCCATCTCGCCCCAGGGGCAATAGGACTGCTGCTGGACGCGCTGAACGCCCGTTGCGCCTTGATTTTGGTCCCATTTTGGGAGTAGACTAATTACAGTAGTTTACAAACGTTTTCTCCCCGCAACCCCTTTATTACCTACCAAAAGGGTGCCTTATGAGCAGCACGGATGCGAATTTCCACATAGGCGACAAGGTCGTCTACCCGAACCATGGCGTCGGAATTATCGAGCACATCGGTAGCCGGTCCATTGGTGCCTCGGTCGAACGCTATTACCTGCTCAACATCAAGGCCAGCAGTCTGAAGGTGATGGTGCCCTGTCATAATGCGGCAAGTGTCGGTCTGAGGCGGGTCGTGCGCAACGGAGAAGTGCAAAAAGTCCTTGATTTACTGTCAAT
>JASHRE010000866.1 GCA_030037515.1 Candidatus Sulfotelmatobacter sp. | reverse complement strand
GATATTAGCGTCTTAAATGACGACTCTCTCAGTGACAAAGACGTTCACGACGGCAGCTTCTGGCAACGCTTGTTTGGACGCAACGTCTCGGACCAGGAAAGTGCAATTTACCGCCGTACCATTGATTCCGGCGGCGCCGCACTCACCTTGCGAACCCCCGACACAGAAGTGGAGAGGGCCATGAAGATTCTGAACGTGCATGGTCCGATGAATCTGCATGACCGGTCTGCTTCTACCTCGGCACAGGCTACCTCGGCGGCGGAAACTGCCGCAGTGGATGGCGTAGAAGAAGTGGTCCGCCTGGCGGAGGAGCAGCTCGACATAGGTAAGAGGCAGATCACGACCGGCAAGTCCCGGATTCGTCGCTTCATAACCGAAAAGCCGGTGCAGCAGCAAATCACCTTACACGAGGAGCACTGCGAAGTAGCACGTCGAGAGGTCAACGATCCCAGCCTGGCCAAAGACATCGACTGGAAGGACCGGATTATAGAAGTGGTCGAAACCAGCGAGCAGCCTGTGGTTACGAAGACCGCGCGAGTCGCTGAGGAAGTAGTGATCCGCAGGCGCGGGTCGGATCGTGTTGAAACCGTACGCGATACGGTCCGCCGTCAGCAGTTAGAAGTTGAGCGAGTATCCGACGTGAAGACCGACCTGAAGAAGGCCGCCTAATCGGCTCGCCCGGCTCATTTCAAATTACGTGCGATGAACACGTTTCCCCCCAGGTAGGCGAGGAGGTACCATGTCTACTTCAAGATATCCGTATTACGGGTCCCAAGCGGGAAGTCTGATTTCCGAAATAACCCAACATTTCACGCCCGATGTGGTACGAAGTGCCCGCTCCATGATTGGAGAATCGGAGTCTTCGACTTACCAAGCCCTGCACGTGGCTACGCCCACGGTGCTGTCGGGGATCGCGAACATGGCGTCATCGTCGGAAGGCGCGAGTAACCTGACGAGCATGATCCGTGACGGGGGCTACGCAGGATTGACGGAAAATCCGATGTCGCTGTTCCGAGGAGGAAGTGCGACGAACTATCTGTTGAGCGCCGGGCAGCGCCACCTTGGGAGGATTTTTGGCGCCAACGCTTCTTCAGTCACGGAACTGGTCGCCAAGTCAAGCGGCGTCAGTGCGTCGTCGGCCAGCAAATTGATGAGTCTGATAACACCGTTGACCTTGGGTGTGCTGGGGAAGCGGATCACAGGACAAGGTCCAGGTTCTTCCGGCGTGTCAGAGTTGCTGTCGCGCCAAAGGGATGAAATCACCACCGCCGCTCCGACCGGATTGTCGCGCATTCTGGGCTTTGGGCCGAGAGCGGTTCCGACGCCAGTCACCAGTGACGAGCCAGTCACGCGTGTCGAGGGGGAAGAGGAGGTTTTGGATTCCCCAACGCACATAGAACACTTTACGGAGTCGACCCCGGTTGCCGAGCGGCCCAGAGTGGAGCCAACACCTTTTCCCGAGCGGCGACCGCCTGTCGTATCGCAGCCGAGGCAAGGCGGAGGACTGCGGTGGCTTCCCTTCACATTGTTGCTTTTGGGGGCGATCGCACTGCTGGGTTACTTGCTGAGTAGGGCCCGTGCGCCGCGGGTAGGCGATTTGGCTTCTCGGACCGCGAATTCTGCAACCAACGCGCTGTCCAGGATTCCTTTGCCGGGTGGCGTCAACCTTTCTGTCCCCCGGGGCTCCATCAATGACCAGCTTGCCAGTTTCCTGGGCGACAACTCAGCCACTGGCGTGCCCAGGACGTTCGTGTTCGACCATCTGAATTTTGTAAGCGGGTCGACTGAGCTTACGCCGGACTCGAACAAAACCGTGACTGATCTGGCGCAGGTCCTCAAGGCATATCCGAACGCCCAAGTGCAGTTAAGCGGATTCACCGACAATACCGGGGACCCACAGGACAATCAGACCCTTTCTTTAAACCGGGCCAGCGCCGTGAAGGCGATGTTAGTGGGCGATGGAGTTGCAGCGCAGAGAATCTCGACTCAAGGCTACGGACAAGAGCGACCTATCGCATCGAATGACACCGAACAAGGACGGGCCCAAAACCGGCGCACGGAATTGACGGTGACAGCTAAATAGACCCATCGTGTCAGGTTGAGAGCAAAGGATGCCGGCTGGCAATTTGGCGATCCCGTAAGTTTGGGCCTCGGCCGGAAATTTGGTGCGGATGCGGTAGCGTGTCCTGCTTGCCTGTAAACCGTTTCACCACCAGATGGGCCGATTCTCCAAGACGACTCCACAGCCTTGCAACGCCGACACACCGCACGCTCAGTGTGGCACCCACAACGAGGTTGTCGGTTTTCGAGGCACTACCCGGGAAGCGCTGCGGAATTTCACTCCGCTCGATAGCCGGGCAGCTCCACGCCGTCACGCCAAACCGCGCGCGGGGGACCCATCGGCGCTCCCTACACTAACTATTCGCTTGTGAAGTAGTCGGTGGTGACGGGATTTTCGAATAAGGAATAGTCGCGAGTGACGACAGTGATGCCGCTTTCGGTGACAAAATAGCGCTCGCGGTCGGCTTCGCCGTCGTAGCCGATGGTGGTGCCTTCGGGCAGATGCACGTCGCGGTCGATGATGGCCCGGCGGATGCGGCAATGGCGTCCGATGCTGACGTGAGAAAACAGGATGCTCTGGTCGACTTCGCAATAGGAATTTATGCGTACGTCGGGCGAGAGCACGGAATTTTTCACGGTGCCGCCGGAGACGATACATCCATTGGAAACGATGGAGTCCAGAGCAGTACCGGTACGTCCGGTCTCAGCGAAAACAAACTTGGCGGGCGGATATTGCCGCTGATGGGTGCGGATTGGCCACTGTTCATCGTAAAGATTGAAGATGGGCGAGACCGATACGATATCCATGTTGGCATCGTAGTAGGCTTCGAGCGTACCGACGTCACGCCAATACAAAGCTTCCTTCTTGTTTTCGTCGACGAAATCGTAGGCGTAGACGCGGTAGTCGTCGACCATCTTGGGCAAAATGTCTTTGCCGAAATCGTGGCTCGATTGCGTGTTCTCGGCGTCTTTGAGCAGGACGGGAATCAGCACGTCGGCGTTAAAGATATAAACTCCCATGGATCCCGCTACTTTTTCTGGATTGAGCGGCGAGCGTAGCTGGGTGAGCTTGGGCTTTTCTTCGAAGCCATTGATGCGACCGTCTTTGTCGACATCGACGACCCCGAATTGATAGGTCTTCGCCGGGTCGATCTGGATGGTGGCGAGCGTGATGTCGGCGGCCGAATCCTGGTGCTGCTTGAGCATCTTGCCGTAATCCATTTTGTAGATGTGGTCGCCCGAGAGAATGAGGACGTGCTTGGGCTGCTCGGAGCCGATGGAATAAATGTTCTGATAAACGGCGTCGGCGGTGCCCTGATACCAGTTATCGCTGACCCGCCGCATGGGCGGGAGAACCTCGATAAATTCGCCGACCTCGCGGGCGAGGATGTTCCATCCTTCACGGATGTGGCGATTGAGAGAGAGGGCCTTGTATTGGGTGAGAATGTAGACTCGGCGGAGATCGGAATTAAGGCAGTTGGAAAGCGTGATGTCGATGATGCGGTAGAT
The DNA here is from genome assembly GCA_030037515.1 of Candidatus Sulfotelmatobacter sp. Lineage (GTDB taxonomy): Bacteria > Acidobacteriota > Terriglobia > Terriglobales > Acidobacteriaceae > Sulfotelmatobacter. Next base: position 281 of record JASHRE010000866.1, on the reverse strand, counting down.
GCCGCCGAAGGTGACGGCGGGCTTGGCGCGATCGCGAGTGAGAGGATACAGACGCTCTCCGGCACCGCCCGCCAGAAGAACCCCGAGAGTGTCTTTCATAACTGCCCTTCAGATTCGGTCAAGGCGACCGCAGTTGCGCCCGGAACCTTCACTTTTAGCACGGCAACACGCGAAAAGAAAACCCTAGATGGTAGCACAGGGGCGCCGAGCGGGCTGTCTTGGGATGCGGCGGCATTATCAATAAGGAAGCGATCCGAGGCGTCGCAGACTACGCGGCGCAT
>JASHRE010000865.1 GCA_030037515.1 Candidatus Sulfotelmatobacter sp. | reverse complement strand
GGCCAACCCGGCCTCGGACCTCAGATCTCGGATTTCAGTCCAACCGTCTCTGCGGAAGTCCGAGGTCGCAGGTCTGACGCCGGTTGGGTTCGAGTCCGAGGAGCGAGGGTCAGTGTGGCCTTTGAGGTCCCGGCCCCACCGCCCAAGATTGATCCCGCTGATCACAACTTCGCGATATCCGGAACGAACCAACCCGTTGATCTCCTCGATGATGCGCTCCAGATGCAAGGACCGGCTCGCCCCGCGAACCTGGGGAATGACGCAGAAAGAGCAGCGGTTGTCGCAGCCGTCCTGCACTTTCAGATTGGGCCGCGTGCGCCCGTTGGCAGCGTCGAAAACCGGAGCCGCCAGAAGTTCGGTATGTGCGAAAATGTCGGAAACGAAGATCGGTCGTTGGTTATCGGCGGCAAGAGACGAAATCGGAACGAACTTTTCTGGAACCTGACCCTGGCACGTACCGGCGAGCGCAATTCCGGCAAGTTGATGCTTATGCGAGTTCCCGACGACCAGGCTCACGCCCGGCAGTGCCGCAATCTGTTCCGGCGCACGTTGCGCGTAACATCCCGTCACGACGATTTTTGCGTTCGGGTTCCGGCGTCGAGCGCGGCGAATCGCGGCCCGCGCGTCCTGATCGGCGGCAGCCGTGACCGTGCAGGTATTAAGAACGACTATAGAGGCATGAGCCGGCGAAGACGCTCGCGTAAGGCCGCGCTCTGCAAACTGGCGTTCAAGCGCCGCGCCATCGGCCTGCGTGGCGCGGCAACCAAAATTCTCGACGTAGTATTCAGGCACCTACCCATCGTAACCCAAGCAGATGTCGGTACGCCTGCAGCTTCTCCCTAGACACAGGTCAAGCCGCTGCGCTCGATCCACTTGAAAGCGGCACACACTACGACTCCTGGAGGCGGCAAGTCATAGCGCTTGCGCTTCAGGCAGTGGCTGCTGTCCTACGCGCCTGAAAACATTCTCTGCAAAAAACGGGACGGCCCTGAGTCGGCCGGAATGGCACAGTGGTTTGTTTCCCACATCCCGAGCAGGTAGCCTGGGTCTCAACTTTCGTGAAGCGGTAAGCCTGCCCCGGCACAGGCGGTGCGCCGAGCACCGCAATCCGCTTGGCCTTACAAGCTTTACAGCGCTTGGGCTCATTCTTGAACTGCTTATCGTGAAAGAAAAGCTGTTCCCCGGCGGTGAAAACAAATTCACCACCACAATCCATGCACTTCAGCACCTTGTCCTGGAACTCCATTTGAGGCTGGCTCCCTTCGCCCGTTTCTACGGCACGCCCGCGGCGAAAAGAAACTGCGGTGGCACGAAGAAAAAACTGGGTTGTCTGTCTCCCCCCTCGAATTACCCTTGGACTCGGCCCACCACGCACCAGAAGGCGCGTGGATACCACTGCGGTCGTTGATGCCAGAGAAGCGCTATGACTATGAATAACCCCGACTGCAGCTCATCTGGTTGGGGGTCCAGACCGAGCAGAGCCGCCTCGGGAAGGCGGCCCTTTCCTGCGTTAATCCTGTTCTTTGCGTGTCTTCTTGCGCGCCCGTTTACGGGCCAGCGCGGCTTTCACCCGCTTCTTTTCGCCCGGTTTCAGGTAGAAGGAGTGCCGCTTGACCTCCTTGATGATATCTTCCTGCTGTACCTTGCGCTTGAAGCGGCGAAGTGCGTTCTCGAGGGATTCTCCCTCTTGCAGCCGAACTTCTGCCAAACCCGATACACCCCCAGACTCGTCCGGTAGGACCGTTTAGTTATTACAAGGTTTCGACCGTAAGTCAAGTAAAACCATCCTGTATCACCGGCGCCAAAACACGCCAATGCCGCTCCGAGTTTCACTTTGAGAACACATCAACTATGCGGTTTCCTGCGGCAAGAGCGCCTCAAAAGCTAGAGTGCGCCGTCTTGGTCATCATTCCGTGCCGGACTCGAAATCGGAAGAACAGTTTTCGAATCTGCCGCAGCGTACACGCGGTATTCGGCGTCATGATTCGGAAGTTCGTAATAAGCGGGACGGGTCGCAACGCCGGTCGTGACGTAGTCTTGCAACGAATGTGCTCTCAGTCACGACCAGGCCGTTCGAAATAACCGCGACGCGCTATTGTCGCGGTTGAACAAAAGCAGCATCGGTTTGTCGGAATAGCGCCGGCCATTGAGCGGCATATCGATCAGTGCCCGTTGGTCGAGCAAAGTCGAGACGGCTGCCGGCTTGGTTTCGACGGCGGATGGTTCTGCTGAAACCGTCACTCCTCCGCGCCGGCCGGGCTCAGTCGGAACTCGAGTTCCGCTACTCCGCTCGCGCTCATGTGCACCACGGAGATAGTCTCCGGCGACATCCCCTGTGCCTCGACACGCCGCGAATAATCCCCGCAGGCAGAAGCCCGAGGGCGAACCGTCCTTGGCCGTTGCTCGTACCCTTATCCAGGGCCTCGGTTGCGGTATTTAGGACGGCAATCGAAGCCTGCCTGATCCGGCCTCCACTGGAATCTGTAACGGTCCCGGGAAGCGCGGGAGTCACGGAATCCCGACCTGCGGCCAGGGTGGAAGTGAACCGGGCGCGAGGCGGGCAGCACCGACAAGTGCTGGAGCACGTTCTCAGGGATGCGGCCTGAGGATTTCTCCGCGAAAAATCAACCCGATCCCTTGTAACAGCATCGGCGCAGCGAAACGTCAGTGATCCGCGGAATCTTTTTGAAAGCGTTCCCGCATTGGGAATGCGCGCGACTACAATCAACCCGTAATGATGGAGCGCAAAACCGTCACATGGCTCGCTTTGGCTTTCGGCGATATTACCCTGTATTCGGCGCTCCTTGTCTTTGGAGTCATCCGGCGCCGAGATGCACTTGCTCTGCTCGGCGCCATTGTTGCGATCGTTGGATTTGCCTTGGTGATCGTCGCCCGGCTCCAATTAGGAGACTCTTTCACAGCAAAAGCCGAGGCGCGGGCCTTGATCACTCGCGGCCTGTATTCCAGAATTCGCCATCCGGTTTATCTTTTCGGCGGGCTGGCGTTGTGCGGCATCGCGATCTGCCTGCGCTCCATTTACTTCAACATTTATCTTGTGATTACGACCCTCGGTTTGCTTTGGCGCATCCGCCGGGAAAATAGGGTTCTCAGAGCGAGGTTCGGCACGGTCTACACCGATCATCGTCGCCAAACCTGGTTCTGACAAAGCTAGTTCCGGGAGTTGCTTGCTCTCCTTACTTTCACGCGCGCAGTCGTGGTATTTTCAATTTTCGCTCTCTCACTCATGATTCGCTCTTTCAAAGGCGTGCGCCCGACTATCCCGCCGACCTGCTACGTTGATGAATCAGCCCAGATCATCGGCGATGTCCTACTCGGCCAGCACGCCTCTATCTGGATGAATGCTGTCCTTCGCGGGGACGTGCATGAAATCCGCATCGGCGCGAATTCCAACGTTCAAGACAACAGCGTTCTGCATGGCATGAAACAGCAGCATGGTGTCTACGTCGGCGAATACGTGACCGTGGGCCATTCGGTCACGCTGCACGGATGCATCGTGGAAGACCGCTGCCTCATCGGTATGGGATCGATCATTTTGAATGGCGCGCGGATCGGCGCGGGATCGATCATCGCCGCTGGTACGCTGATTCCGGAGAAGACGGTCGTCGAGCCGGGCTCGCTGTGGATGGGCTCTCCCGGAACGTTTCGCCGCAAACTGACGGATGCCGACGGTGAGACGATCATGCGCTACGCGAAAAATTATCTGGGATACAAGGAAGAGTATTTGAGGGAGGGATAGTCGCGAGTAGCGAGCACCGTCTACCCAGTCTTGAGCCCGCGGGTGCCCCGTGCTTGTTCGTCCGTTCTTTGTACGGACAGGGCGGGGGTTTTGATTCTACAAGCCGAGGAGCGAGAAGGTACGACAGATGACCAACGACCGAAGGATGATCAAAGCCATTCGAGGAACGCGAGATCTCCTGCCGCCCGATACGGCGCTGTGGAACCTCATCGAGACCACGGCGCGCGACGTGTTCCGCGCCTACAATCTCCAGGAAATCCGCACCCCCATTTTCGAGGCCACGGAACTTTTCGCGCGCGGCGTGGGAGAAGAAACGGACATCGTCTCGAAGGAAATGTTCACCTGGGAAGATCGAGGACGCGCTGCTAGCGACAAAGCGCAATCCCTCACCCTTCGCCCTGAAGCCACTGCCGGTATCGTGCGCGCATACATCGAGCACAAGCTGTGGGATCGCGGGCTGAACAAGCTGTTCTGTGTCGGACCGATGTTCCGCCGCGAGCGTCCGCAGAAAGGACGCTACCGCCAGTTTTATCAGATCGACGCCGAAGTGATCGGGCCGGCATCTGCAGGAAGCGATTCTCCCGCCCGCGATGCCGAAATTCTCGAAATGCTGGCTACTCTACTCGACCGCGTCGGCCTTACTGAGTGGAATCTCGAACTGAATTCGGTGGGATGTCCCAATGATCGCGCCCGCTTCAACGAAGCGCTGCGCAAGGCGCTCGGTCCGGTGAAGGACAAAATGTGTGTCGATTGCCAGCGCCGCGCCGTCACCAATCCCCTACGCGTGTTTGATTGCAAAGTCCCCGAAGACCAGCCGATCATCGACAAGCTACCGCGCATCGGCCAGTTCCTCGACGAACCGTGCCGCCAACACTTCGAAGCCGTGCAGGACATTCTGAAAGGAGTCGGCATTCCGTTTCATATTAACGACCGATTGGTTCGTGGCTTCGACTACTACACGCGCACCGCATTCGAATTCACGCATGGTGGGCTCGGCGCGCAAAATGCAATCCTCGGCGGGGGCCGCTATGACGGCCTTTCCGAAGCTCTCGGCGGCCCTCCCGCTCCCGGTATCGGATTCGCCATCGGTGAAGATCGTCTCGTCCTCTCCCTGCAGGAAAAGCAATCGGCCGAGAGTGTGACGCGCAGGCCTGCTGCCTACGTCGCTCCGCTTGGCGCGGGTATGAATCGCGAAGCAGCGCGGCTGGCGCGTGAACTGCGCCGCCAAGATCTCGTCATCGAACTGGGAGACGAAAGCTTCCGCCTGAAGAAATTGTTCGAAACTGCAACGAAGGCGGGAGCAAAATATATTCTGATTGTCGGCGAGAATGAAGCGAAGGCCGATTCGTTCGCTCTCAAAAATCTGGCGACCGGCGAGCAAATTTCGGTTCCGCGGGCGGAGTTGGCGAACAAAATTCGAGCATAGCGGTGGCGAAAACTTATCCTGAAATCGACGCCCAACTCGAAGCCTTCATCAAGGCCCAACCCGTATTTTTCGTCGCCACAGCACCGCTCGATCCGCAAGGCCACGTCAACGCTTCTCCCAAGGGCCTCGACACGTTTCGCGTTCTCGGACCGAAGACCGTCGCCTATCTCGACATTTTCGGCAGCGGCGTCGAGACGATCGCCCATCTGCGCGAGAACCATCGCATCGTCCTGATGTTCTGCGCCTTTCAAGGGCCGCCGAAAATTCTGCGCCTGCATGGCCGCGGACGCGTCGTCGAGCCGCACGAGCCCGAATTCGCCAAGCTGCAGACTCATTTTCCGATCTATGAGGGCGCGCGTGCGATCATTGTGGTCGAAGTCTCGCGCGTGAGCGACTCCTGCGGATACGGCGTTCCGCTGCTCAAATACGAAGCTGAACGTGCCGAACTCCGCGCTTGGTGCCGTAAGCGCGGCGAGAAAGGGTTGAAGACTTACCGCAAGGAGAAGAACCGGCAAAGCATCGACGGATTGCCGGGCGTCAGCGATGTAATCGATTGATGGTCGGGGAAAGGGCCATGAAAACTCATCTACTGAAAACCGCATACATCGTATTTGCGCTGCTGATCCCCGGCGCGATCGCGCAAACCGCGAACGCGCCAGAGAAGCCTTTGTCGCCGCTGGAACAGACTCTGATCGCCAACGAAAAAGACTTTATCGCGGCAGCCAAGAAGGGCGATGTCGCTTTCTTCAAACGCACTCTCGCCGACGACTTTTCTTTCGTCTCATTCGACGGTGAACTGGGCGGGAAGCAGGATATGCTGGACGGCTTCTCGAGCGGCGGCATCGACATCATGCCCTACGATATGAAAGTGCTAAGCGTCAGCGACGGAGTCGCAGTCGTCACCTACGATGTCGTGTTTCGCGTGCCGCCTGCCGAAGACGAAGGGCCTCCGCCTCGCTACCAGCACTTCAGCACCCTGTGGGTCAAACAGGGCGACACGTGGAAGATGAAATTCCAGCAGATGACCGCTTCCCATTGGGGCGACTGGTAGAATCAGCGATTGACGCGGCTTCTGCCCCGGTCTACCATTTCGCCGCGAATGCCAGGCAGCGCTTGCACAATTCGGCGGTCGATGCGAGGCATATGAAAACCATCACTCTGATCGCTGTACCCTGGTTCTTGCTCGCGGCCGCAGCATCCGCTCAAATGCAATCTCCGGGAGCGGAAGTCCAGAAGCTTGACGTCTTTGCCGGATCCTGGACCTTGACCGGCGATCTGAAACCCGGCTCCATGGGTCCGGACAGCCCCGGCGGCACCATCACAGAAAGCGAAAAATGCGACTGGATGGAAGGCAAGTTTTATCTGGTCTGCCACACCGACTTCGAA
>JASHRE010000864.1 GCA_030037515.1 Candidatus Sulfotelmatobacter sp. | reverse complement strand
CCTCAAAGATGAAGCCGTTCACTATGCCAACTAGGCGATACTTGTCTTGTCCTGTGAAATTACCGTTGTGATAGCCGCCCTCGTTAATAAAAGCTGGCGACCCACTATTTCCGCCAAATACGTGAATATCCGCTAGGTAGAGCTTCATAGGCATGCCTACTAACGGAAACTCTCCATTCGGGGTCATGCCCACGATTCTCCCCTGCCGAAGAATAGGTTGTATTCTCTTAGTGCTTCGGAACTGCTGAAAGAAACCGGCGAAAAAAACCGTCTCTCCGTCTAAGGCGGCTAGAGGGGCCGTCGCACGAAGCGTCTCGAAGGCATCTGCTGGGATCGCGCGAAAATCAAACTTGTTTTCATCCAGTGTGAGGGGAATGACCGCCAAGTCCACAGAGTCGTCTTCTGGGAGGAACCACCTTACGTTCCCATGATGGCTTAGAAAAAGCTCGTCCGCATAAGCCGTGCCATCAGGTTCTTTGCGAGTAAGTCTGATGCTAATGTTCTTAACCCTCATCGGAAGGCCCGACGACTCATCCCAGCAAAACGCGACATGGCGATTAGTCACTAGATAGCTCCACGCACTTTTACCCAATCTGGGATCCCGGTAGTCGACCAAGAATCCAGTGCCTCGGACAGTAAATTCCTCATCGTCCTTCTTGCACGTCAGCTTAATGAAGGTCACCGTCTTCCTAATCTCTTCGATGGGTGAATAAAAGTTGGGAGGAGTGCCCGCTGTCGGGGGAGTCTGTGCGGAGGCCGAAGCAACCAACGCCGTGAAACAACAAAGTAAAGATTTTAAAGGAATATTTATCCCCCCCTAAATGAAATGTACTACTGTTCGCCAATTGCGAAGAAATTTGAGCCTACCGCGAGAGCCGGCTCACGCGCTAGGGCACCGCCTGCAAGTCCTCCGTCATTAGGTTTAAAACCAAGTAAGACTTGACAGGCCTCCGCGCATCAAAGACGTTTTCCTTAATTCGTAAATTCGGATACTGCAGGAATGAGTGTAAGCGCTGATTTCGTCCGTTAAGCCCCAAGTGAGCGTTCACAAGGCGGCTGGGGTTCGATTTCAAGGGGTGGACTTTTCGTGGTCGGACTTCTATTCCCCCAAAAGAAAGGGCCTCAGAGCCCCGAGTCTCTCGAGCCCCTTGGCCTGAACTGTCGCTTGATTGACAATCCACAGATTCTAGCGGGATTCGTCAACGAATGCTGCTTTGCTGATCGCCGGTTCAGTGCACGCGTGGTCCAAACAACGTCGTAAACAATCAAGAGATTGTTCACTCAGACTGAGGACCCGATCGAAGAAGTCCGTCTCATCATTCAAAGAATTGAGGAAGCCAAGCGTGAGTTGAAGAGTCTCGCAAGAGCGGGGCGCTTGCTAAATCCCAGCCGATCCACCATGGTCTTCAGCTTGGCAAACAGAGCAGCCAAGCAAACATTGAAGGAAAAATAAAGGGGGCCGGAGAGATTCCCCACCTCCCCAAGCCCCTTTTTGTCGGATAGAACTGTCGCGTTGCTGAGGAATTCTACTTCTGTTTGCGGAATTCGATTGGCTCCTTCTTGCTCGACTGATCCAATCCAAACTCTTGCTTCAGCATCTCGGCAAGCTGCTCAAGGTCCTGCAATCGCGTCAGACTCAATCCGTGGATTGAAAACCGTGTCGCGTCGGGATACTGCGAGCTTGCTAGCGGCACTACATTCCGAAGCGTGCCAGTCCCGACCTTGATCGCTCCATTGCCGTCATACAGGACGTAAACCGCGTACAAAACTGGAAGCCTGTGCAACTCGGAGTCAATCAGGTGGTGGAGTTTTTCGTCGTTGATGGTTTCGATTGCGTTGTCAGGGAGCGTGGTGTCGCATGTAACAAACGGCATTGTTTTTTCTTTTCATTCCTCCTGGCACGCCCCACACACAAGCCGGATTTTAGTCCCATTTAGTTACCGGCGTCAACGAAATGCGCCTTTTACCTCCGTTTTACGTGAAGCCGTCGGACCCGGCCGGCGTCGCGGGCCAGGGCACTATCCCTATTCCCACTGGAAGAGTCTTGCCGAGCAAGGTCAACTCGCCGGCAGAGATGTTAAGACTATAAGCGGTGATGCCAACAGTGCCAAATCCTCCTCCATTGGCTGAGCAGACAAAGCGGCCAGTTGGATCGACGGTCACTGCGGTCGGCTCACTGATACCGGAACCCGGAAGCCGGAAGAAACGGCGATCCCGCAACTGCAGTCAATTTGCCACCGAAAGCATTGTTCGTGTATACGCTGATTCCGGCGGTATTCGCGCCGCAGTCCTCGGCGACCAGCAGGAAGCGTCCGGCAGGATCGACGACGTGGTCGGGAGCCGCGATGTCGGTGGGGACTGGAGAACCCCGCATTTCCTTGATGGCGCCGGTCGTGCTGTTGCTCGTGTAACCGTACACTCCATTCGTATTGATCGCCGCGGTGCAGACAAACCTGCCGCTTGGGTCGACGCTGACCGCGTATGGCGAATCACCCGTTGCAATGGTGTCGATCGAAGTGAGTCGCACCTGTCGTCGCATTCACCGAGTGTTCGTCGGCACTCCGCCTTCAAAATCTGCGACAAAGGCAAAGGTGGGGGTGTAGGTGATGTTTGTCGTCCCCGAACTCACGACGAGCCAGGCCGGAGCCACGCGAGCGCGTGGTCGGCCCCGGTACTAATCGCCGCAAGGGCGCCAGGCAACGTAAGTCAGTCGCAGGATTTTCGCAGAATACCCCACCACAACCACATAACGAAAGCCGTCAAAACCAAGATCGGTAGAATCAGCCAGCTTCCTTCCGGCCCCACTGTTCCGCCGCTCCAGGCTGGATTTCCCATGGGGTGAGAAATCAGTAGGTGGTTCTGGATTTTCAGACCGCTGTCGGGAGTTCCGTAGAAGTAGGATTGAGCCCAATCCCATCCAGCATGGAATCCGATGGCCCACCAGAGGGACTTGGTGTACCACAGGCTAATGCAGAAAACAAATCCTCCCATGGCAACCGCTGCCACTCCCCAGTGCGATTCCCCGTTGTTTGATAGATGCGTCGCGCCGAACAGCAAGGAGAGAATAACCGCTGCCCGCCAAAATCCAATTCCCCGAGCTAGCGTGAACTGAAGATAGCCACGTGTTGCCGACTCCTCCAGCAGCCCAACGCACAGAAAGCCCAGCCCCCATGCCAACGCGTACTTCCACGCGGTGAAGCCGCTTAGCATCAGACCGTCGAAGGCAACCAGCCGTGACTTCCACAAGACGCCGACCAGCAGGGACAAAGAGAGGAAGCCCCACCCCATGCCACTGACCAGCCGGATCAGCCTATGGCTGCCCGCGTAGCCGTAGGTAACAAACCGGCGGCCTTCGATTCGCGCCATGACAGCGGTGGCCAATAACACGATGGTCAGTGGGAACGACTCATCGAGGAACCCGAGGCCAAATGGTATCGGTGCACCGGGTTGAAACTGGATGAAATGGCGCTCAGCTTTCGTTGCGATGGTGTTCGAAACGAGAACAATCGCGACAAACAGCAGGGCACCCCAGCCGGCGCGAAGACCGCTGTCGCCGACGAAAATGTGCCGAAGCCTAGCGCCGCTGGTGAAGCCTGATCCTGTGGTGGGCGAAATCGACTTCGGTGAAATGCTCACGTTGACCTCTCCTGCCGCCGCAACCACTGACCACCGCATGGCAAAGTCAGCAATTGCGGTTTCGCCGGGCAATCGAATCAATTCTGAATGTGACCCTGTTGAAAGAGTACGGCTTGGTGGCGAAGAAGTTCCGTTAACCACACGTTGGTCGAGCCATGGCAACTCGAAATCTAATGGTCGAAGTCGAGGACGGTCTCCTTACCGATGATTCGCGGATCTACATCAGTGAGATCATTGGGCCGACGCGTCCGATCTCTGCGCCGGATATGGACGTTGCAACATCAATGCCGTATGGCTGACCCGACTCGTGAAAGCTGGTCATCTGGTCCAGCTTTGAACCGGTAAGTGGCAGGTATCGAAGCTCGCAGTCACCCATTGGCATTGACCCATCCGCATTCCGCTCGTACGGGGAAGTATTCAAGAAATCCCACTCGCAAGATCAATCGACCGGCAAGCTCGCGTTCCTGAATCTGACCAGGCGTACAAGGCCAGAGGCTGCTGCCGTTGCTTCTCGATGAGGACCATTTCAGAAACCGCATCGTTGCGACCAACCCTAGTCTAATCGGATCAGAAATCTCTGATCGAAACGGATAAACTTGCTCGGCTGAGAATGAAGGAGCGGAGCTTTAGTTTCAGAAGGCTCCGCCCGCTTTCGTTCGCCACTAACCCTTTGATGAAAGCAGGCAGGTCGGCGTTGATCACCTCGGAATGGGTCGTACACATGCCGGCAGGCACCCATCCGGACGCTCCCCTTTCTTCAACGCTACGAGAGCAGGAGTTCCGAATCCAAAACTCCCGCCCGCACAGCACCGTACCCGGCTAACATTGACTCAGGCCTGTCTCGTCCATAAGATAGGCGGACTGTAAAACTGCCACTTCCTAATGATCGGCCAAACCATTTCCCACTATCGCATTATCGAAAAACTTGGCGGCGGCGGCATGGGGGTGGTTTACAAAGCAGAAGACACGCGCCTGCACCGCTTCGTCGCCCTCAAG
>JASHRE010000863.1 GCA_030037515.1 Candidatus Sulfotelmatobacter sp. | reverse complement strand
CGAGCCATCGCCTGAAGGAGATTGGGAGGCGCCGAGGAACAGCCGAATGAGCGTCTCGGGATGTTTTTTCCTCACCGCTTGGAGAAAAGATTATGGGCAGCTCACAAACAAAGCTGGCATTGAGCGTCTTGCAGTGGGTGCTCGGAATCGTAATTTTGGCCGAGGCCGTGCAGTTCGTGCTCCCGCAAGCCGCACATGAATTTGCGCGCACCCATATGCCCGATGCCATCCGTCTGGTGGTCGGATTCGGGGAGATTGTCGGCTCGATTCTGCTGCTGATCCCGCCAACCGCGGTCCGTGGCGCCTGGCTTCTGGTTGGCGTCTTCACGTTCGCGATCGTGATTCACCTTCTGCATGGCATGTACGAAATCGGAAACCTGGTGATCTATGCGACCGCCGCTTTCGCGATTGCCATCGGAAAATGAAAACGGGCACAAAGGAGTCCGGAACATGACGACTGCCATCCAGTCGGCGCTTGAGCGCGCGCGGCAGGTTCAATGCGTCGGCAGCTTTGATCTCGAATGTGATGCTGAGACTGCCTTCCCGTTTTTCAGTCCCGAGGGCGAGCGTGAGTGGGTGAGCGGGTGGGACCCCAAGCCTCTGTTTCCGGAACAAATTGTGTTTGATCGTGACACGGTATTTCGGGAAGGCGCACCAGAAGCGATCTGGACCATCGTCGATGTGGATTGGCGAGCCCATCGCGTGGAATACGTTCGCTTCGTGCCCGCATCCCACAGCGCACACATTATCGTCAAAGTCGAAGCGACGGACTGGTGCCGCTGCCAAGTAACCGTGAGCTACACCGTTACGGCATTCGGAGAAAACGCGGCCACGTTGCTCGACGCATTTTCCAAACCGGCCTACGCTGCGAAGATGCAGGATTGGAAGCGCCGCACCATCGCCGTTCTGGCGAATCACAAATCGCGCCGCTGAGCGCGTTTTCCATCACCGGTTGCGGCGTACAATGGGGGCATAATCCATCCCGGAAATGTGCCATGGTTCATTTCAAAGTCAACGGAGTTGCGCAATCGTTTGAGGGCGATCCTGAGATGCCGCTGCTCTGGTATTTGCGCGACATCCTTGGACTGACGGGTACAAAATTCGGCTGCGGCATGGCGCTGTGCGGCGCCTGCACCGTGCTCCAAAACGGCAAAGCGATCCGCTCCTGCACCCAGCAAATGGGTACAGTGGGAGGACTGGAAATCACCACGATCGAAGGCCTTTCTGCGAACGGCCTGCACGCGGTGCAGAAGGCGTGGGTCGCGGGCGACGTTCCGCAATGTGGATACTGCCAGCCCGGCCAGATCATGCAGGCCGCGTCGCTACTGGCTGAAAAGCAGCATCCCACCGACTCCGATATCGACGACATCATGTCGGGCAACATCTGCCGATGCGGAACCTACCAACGCATCCGCGCCGCCATCCAAGAGGCGGCAAAGGAGACGGCATGAGCCCCGCGGCCACGACATTGGTGCGAGGCGAGACTTACGCCAAAGACTTTGTCATTGACAACGTCTCGCGGCGGAATTTTCTATCTGGGATGTTCTCAGCCGGAGCCTTTGTTTTGCTGGTAGGAAAATCTCCGCTTCTCGCAAAAGCCGGTATACCCGCAGCCCCGGCAAAAGGCGGGGCCGCCGTTCCATCGATCGACGCAACCATCTTTCATCCCGGCGTTTTCCTGGGAATCGAGACGGATGGGACCGTCTACATCGTGGCCCATCGCACCGAAATGGGCAATGGCGTGCGCACCAGTTTGCCTCGCATTTTGGCTGACGAACTCGACGCCGACTGGAGCCGCGTCAAAGTCATTCAGGGCGATGCCGACGAACGCTACGGCTCGCAGGATACCGACGGTTCGCATTCCGTGCGCGATTTTTTTGATCCGCTGCGCCAGGCCGGAGCCACCGCTCGTCTCATGCTTGTTCGGGCCGCCGCGCAGCAGTGGGGAGTTCCCGAGTCACAGTGTGTCGGCGATCCCGTCCACTATGTGTCGGAAAAGAATTCCAATCGCAAACTCGGCTACGGAGAACTCGCGGCGCTGGCGGCGACGCTGCCGGTCCCGGCGAAAGAAGAAATCCGGCTGAAGTCGGCGCGGCAATGGCGGTACATCGGCAAGCCGGCTCCCGGTTATGACCTCGAGTCGATCTGTTCGGGCAAACCGCTCTATGGCATGGACGTCCGTGTCGACGGCATGCTCTACGCCGCGGTGGCGCATCCGCCCGTACTGGGAGGGAAAGTCAAGTCCGTCGATGATTCAGCGACCGTGAAAGTGATCGGAGTGAAGAAAACGATTCCCATCGAGCCCTTCACCCCCCCACATGCCTTTCAGCCACTCGGCGGAGTCGCCGTCATCGCCGATAACACGTGGGCCGCATTCAAAGGACGTAAGCAACTCAAGATCGAATGGGACAACGGCGCGAACGCGATCTATAACTCGGTCGATTACAAAAAGCAGTTGCAGCAAACGGTTCGCCGGCCGGGCAAAATCGTGCGCTCGGTGGGAGACCCTGACGCGGAATTCGCGAAGGGGGGAAAGATTATCGAAGCCGAATATTATGCTCCGCATCTGGCTCACGCTTCTATGGAGCCGCCGGTTGCCGTGGCGGATGTGCAAGGCGAAAAAGTAACCGTCTGGGCTCCGACGCAAGACCCGCAGGGACTGCAGGAACAAGTGGCCCATTCGCTCGCACTAAGAAAAGAAAACATCACCTGCCACGTGACGTTTCTCGGCGGAGGCTTCGGGCGGAAGTCGAAGCCCGATTTCGCGGTCGAAGCCGCGGTGCTCTCGAAGCAAACGGGCAAGCCCGTGAAAGTCGTCTGGAGTAGGGAAGACGACATCCAGTTCGATTATTATCACTCCGTCGCCGCCATGTATCTGAAAGCAGCGCTCGATGACTCGGGCAAGCCCCGAGCCTGGCTGCAGCGGTCTGCCTTTCCGCCGATCGGATCCACCTTTGAGAAAGACGCGGTCTACGGCGGCTCCGGCGAAATGTCGATGGGGTGGAGTGTC
>JASHRE010000862.1 GCA_030037515.1 Candidatus Sulfotelmatobacter sp. | reverse complement strand
GGCGCGGACCTGCTCGGCCGAATAGTCACTCGTTACCGCGATCAGCTTGCGCATCAGGGCGTTCCAGTCGGCTGGCGAGTTATACATCATTGTCTTGGTGCGGACGTAATTGCGCGAGCCACCGCCTTCGATCATGTAACTGGCGAGCGTGAACGGTGCGCCGCAGAAACCGACAAGCGGAACGCGATCGCGAAAATGCTTCGCAACCAGGCTCACCGCTTCGGAAACGTAGCCCAGCTCCGGGGCGCGATCGGTGCGGAGTTTCGCGATGTCCTCTGTTGTGCGCACCGGCTTCTCGATCACCGGACCTTCCCCGGCTGAAAAGTGAAAGGGCAGACCCATGACTTCGAGTGGCAACAGAAGATCGGCGAAGATGATGGCGGCATCGACCCGCAGGATTTCCGCTGCGGTGATCGTGACTTCCGCGGCGAGCTCGGGCTTCTTGCAGATTTCGAGCAGCGAATGCTGCTTGCGGACGGCGCGATACTCGGGCATGTAGCGTCCGGCCTGGCGCATAAACCACACCGGAGTGTGGTCAGCAGGCTGCATTTTGCAGGCGCGAACGAAGCTGGAATTGGGTGCCGACATGAACTGATGAATGTAGCATTTTTTGAGTTGTGCCGCGTGCACGACGCGCTCGAGCTTCGCTCGATCGGACAGCCGAGGGCGGCTGTCCCCACATTGCCCGATTTGTGCGAGACTGAATTGGGCGCGCTCAGAAATTCGGAGGATTGTACGCTCATGGCACGCGCTGGAATCTTCACGGAGAAAGTTCAACTCAAGGCCGACAGCTCGCCGATGCAGGCCTACGTTGCGCGCCCGCAAGGGACCGGCCCGCATCCCGGCCTGATGGTTTTTCAGGAAGCGTTTGGTGTCAATGCCCATATCCGCGACGTGGCGGAGCGCTTCGCCGCGGAGGGATACGTCGCGGTCGCGCCGGAATTGTTTCATCGCACCGCACCTGCGGGGTTTGAAGCCGAATACACCGATTTCGCTTCGGTCCGGCCGCATCTGCAGGCGATAACGCCGGAAGCGGCCGAAGCGGACATCCGCGCCACGTGCGAATGGCTGCACTTCAACGCGGAAGTGAAACGCAGCGACATTTCCTGCGTGGGATTCTGCATGGGCGGGCGTGTTTCGTTCATTGCCGCCAGCATCGTGCCGCTGCATGCGGCGGTTTCGTTCTATGGCGGAGGAATCGCCCAGGACTCGCTCGATCGGGCAAAAACGCTGCATGGGCCGATTCTGCTGATCTGGGGCGGGCTCGACAAGCACATCACGCCTGAGATTCGACGCTCAGTAGTCGATGCTGTTGCGGCGCAGCACAAGCCTTACGTGAATGCGGAATTCTCGCAGGCAGACCATGGATTCTTTTGCGATCAGCGGTCCTCCTATGAGCCGCGATCGGCGCGGCAGGCGTGGGCTTTGACGATGGAGTTTCTGCGGTCGTGAGGGTATTGGGGATCGCGGTTGCCACGGCGGGGCTGGCGGTGATAGTTGCGTCCGGAAAAAATCCCCACCCCGTGTCCGCAAACACAAACATGCAGACAGGCGTGAGGCGACCCACCGCCGATTCCCACCCTGGCACCCAAGACGCGGGAGGGGCGGGGCAGACGATGTCACAAACAACGCCGACTTTTTACAAAGACGTTCTGCCCATCCTGCAGGATCATTGTCAGAGTTGCCATCGCGCCGGCGAAGTCGCGCCCATGCCGCTCGAAACCTATGAGCAAACGAAGCCGTGGGCCGACATCGTGGCGCACAGCGTCGCCATGCGAATGATGCCGCCGTGGTTTGCCGATCCGCGCTACGGGCATTTCGCCAATGACCCGTCGCTGACGGAGAAGCAGATTGCAGCCATCATGGAATGGGTCGAGGGCGGGGCTCCGGCCGGCGATCCGCACGATGCGCCCCCGGCGAAGAAATGGACGAAGGGGTGGAATATCCCGAAGCCAGACCTCGTCGTAAAGATGCCAAAGCCGGTTGAGATTCCAGCGAACGGAGAAATCGAGTATACGTACGAAATCGTGGCGACGCATTTCGTCGCAGACCGCTGGGTGCAGATGTCGGAGTTTCGTCCCGGCAGTCCGGCGCACGTGCATCATGCGGTCGTTTACATTCGTCCACCGGATTCGCCTTGGCTGCGGCACGCGCCCGTGGGCGAGCCGTTCACGGCGTCCACTTTGACCGATCCGGCGGAAAAACGTCAGGCGCACGAAACCACCAGCGACCTGCTGCTGGTGTACGCGCCGGGGAGCTTGCCCGACCAGTGGCCGGATGGAATGGCAAAATTCGTTCCGGCAGGATCGGATCTTGTGTTCCAGATGCACTACACGACGAATGGCACGGCGGATAAAGATCAGACAGAAATCGGGCTCGTGTTTGCGAAGACTCCGCCCGAAAAACGTGTGATCACGCTGCAGCTGAACAATCACGCGCTCCTGATTCCTCCCGGCGCCGACGATTTTCGCGTGGAAGTGCAGGGCACGTTGCCGAATGATGCGCTGCTGCTCAGTCTTTTTCCTCACATGCATTTGCGCGGCAAGCGTTTTGAATATGACATTGTGCACGACGATGGCAGCGTGGAAGTGCTGCTGCGCGTCAATTATCACTTTCACTGGCAGTTGAGTTACAAGCTGGCCGAGCCGCGTCGGCTCAAGGCGGGAACGAAATTGCGTGCGATTGCCTGGTACGACAATTCAAAGAACAATCCCCACAATCCCGATCCCGATAAGCTGGTCACGTGGGGCGATCAGACTTCCGATGAGATGATGGTGGGGTTTTTCGATGTGGCCGTGCCTGCGGGAATGGATAAGGGGAAGTTCTTCGAACGCCGCGGAATCTCCGACGAACACAAATAAGCCACGGATCCCCACCGATTTCGACGATGCAAATTCTAAAAAGGGGCATCATCCGTGGCGGTCCGTGCCCATCGATGGCTACGCCCTGCCCTTTTTCGCTGCGATGGCGGCCTGCCTACCGGCCACTTCCCAGGGCCGCTTGGGACGCTCCAACGCAGGCTTGTCGCGGTCCTTGATGCGATCGTATTGATAGGCTTCGCTCACCGTTCCCAGAGACTCGTTGTACAGGCTCGGCAGGCCGAGTGCGACCTTAAGTTCCTCGGCGAAGGAATGCAGCGCCTTCAGATGATCGGCCGTCGCTGGAACCTCCATCTTCGAAGTTTTCAAAAACTGCTGATATCCCCGGTTGACCAGCTTGGAAATTTCGCTTCCGATCAAATATCCGGGATAGGCAAAAATCTTGACACTGTCGTCGGCCCCTTTCTGGATCGCGGCCGAGACGTTGTATTTCCGCAGAAACACGCGACCGTTGGTGCCGGGTGCGTCAGTGACATCGAAGTCGTGATCGCGCAGCCAAGCTAGCGCTTCTTCATAGGTTCGTGCTTCAATTGTTTTGGCCATTGCTCTTGTTTTCAACCTTTCTTTGCCGGCTTGGCTCGCTGCTTAGATGCAATCTTATGAGGACCGAGCGTAACTTTACAGGAGACGCATCGCCGGGCGAACTTATTCATCTAAACAAAATACTACATACCGTGTTTCCGACCCGGTAGCACGTTACGTTGGTCACGGTATCCTGATACAGAATATGGCGCAGAGCTCGGCCAAAATAGCGGAAGTGAAAACTGCGGCGGAGCATAACGGACAGGCCGAAACGGCGTCAGGACTGGGCGAAACGCTCGGCCACACGCTGGTCGAACGCATCGGCAACACGCCGTTATTGCGCCTGCATGCGCTTTGTCGCGACCTGCCCGGCGTAACACTTCTGGGCAAGGCCGAATGGTATAACCCCGGTGGGTCAGTCAAGGATCGCGCCGCGGCCTGCATCGTCGAGGAGGCTCGTCGCACGGCTGCACTGCGTCCGGGTAAAATCTTGTTGGATGCGACCAGCGGCAACACCGGCATCGCCTACGCCATGCTCGGCGCGGCTGAAGGGTTTCCCGTTACGCTGTGCATGCCCGAAAATGTTTCGCGCGAGCGCAAGCAGATCCTGCAAGGATACGGCGCGAATATTCTCTACACAGATCCCGGCGATGGATCTGATGGTGCCATTCGCATGGCGCGCGAGCTGGCAGCGCGGCATCCCGATCAATACTTTTATGCCGACCAATATTCGAACGACGCGAACTGGAAGGCCCACTACAACACCACGGCGAACGAAATCTGGCAGCAGACGCAGGGGCGCGTCACACATTTCGTCTCGATGCTGGGAACGAGCGGAACCTTCGTGGGAACGACGCGGCGCTTAAAGGAACTCAATCCACGCGTCGAGTGCATTTCGCTGCAGCCGGACTCGTCGTTCCACGGAATCGAAGGCGCCAAGCACATGGCCAGCGCGATCGTGCCGAAAATCTACGATCCGAATCTGGCGGATCGCAATCTGGAAATTGCCACGGAAGACGCCTACGCCATGGCACGGCAAATGTCGCGCGGCGCCGGCCTGCTCGTCGGAATTTCCGCGGCCGCAGCCGTCGTTGGATCGCTGAAAATCGCTCGCGAGCTCCCGCTGCGCAAGGGCGGCGAGGCGGTGATCGTGACCATCCTGTGCGACTCCGGCGAAAAATATTTGAGCGAGAGATTCTGGACGGAGGGTTAGGCCCGCCACTGAGGCACGGAGCTACGGAGAATTGCGGGGAGTTTCGGGCTGAGGCGTTCCTGGCTCGCACGTATGGATTTTCTCGAAGGATCGTTTTCTTTGCGCCTCCCTGTCTCCGTGGTGAAGTGAAGTCTGATGCTGAAGATAAAGAACGAAGACCGTGCCGCCATTCGCCGACACGGCGAAGAAACCTATCCGCACGAATGCTGCGGCGTGTTGCTCGGACGCTTCGAGGAGGACGGAACCCGCGTCGTCAGCTCGACCGCCCGCTGCGGCAACACCCGCACCGATTCCGCGCACAACCGCTACAACATCGATCCGAAAGAACTCGTACGAATTCAACGTGAGGGGCGCGAGCGGCGCGAAGAGATCGTTGGCTTCTATCATTCCCATCCGGATCACCCCGCCCTGTGGTCGAAAACCGATCTCGCCGAAGCCCATTGGTTCGGCTGCTCTTACCTGATCACGAGCGTGGAAAAGGGCAAAGCTACCGTTACCAATTCGTTCGAATTGGCGGGATCGGACGAAAACGATAAGCGCCTGACCGACGAAACAGTTGAGATCGACTGACGTCTGGCGGAAATACGAGAAGTCGGCGACCCACGTCTCGCCGCTTTTGTCTTGCCGGAGATGGGAATCAGGAAAGCGGGAAACCGCATGAATCTTAATTAAAACTCATTTCTTTCGCTTATTCTGCCGCCAACGGTGAGCCTCAGTCGGGATGGGCGCGACCACGCCCGACGCGCACGGACCAAAGCTGCGACGACAATTCGCAAGTTCGGCGGAATTGTACTCTGCGGGTAGCGTGACGTCGCCAGCCGTCCTTGAAAACCTCGCCTGGCGCGGCATCCGCCCGATTTTCACAGTCCTGCGACAACTTCGCTGCGTTGGATGGCAACCGGGCGAGGCGCGAGAAACCAAGCTGAAAAGCCAGGCCGGTTGCGGCTTTTACTGAAACTTGATGCCGCAACTGCACAAATTCCGGTCATCCGCCTGTGGACGGCCTGCACTCGATTGAAAAGTCGCTACTTACAACCTCGCGTTTTTCATTGACTGAAAAAATAGAAGGAGTAAAAAAGAATCGTTCTTTGACAGTTTCTGAGTTTTTTCAATTGGTGCGGCGTCCGGGGCTCAAGCACAATCACCTTTTTGGCTTAGGCTGAGAAGGAGGGTGAGCAAGGGTCTATTGCAAAGCGCTGGTTGAGGAGAACAGGAAGACCAAGTCAAAGGCAGGATAGAGTTCCGAGGCGTTGGGTTGATTTATCCGGTTGGCGGTGAGCCCGGAGCCCAAGCAGAGATCGCGCGACGCAGCCCCCGCAAGGGAAGCGGCGAACGCAGGTCGGCGAGGGTCAAACGCGAGCTACTGGCCGAGACGAATGATCCCAACACCACCTCGGAACTCTTATTTTTGCTCGAGTCCCGCCTCTAGCGACGTCGCTGGCCACGGATAGCCAGTCCGGGCAGGAAGCAACACAAGTTTATATGCCGTAGTTTACCCGGCGTAGTTCGTTTTTGTAGGCGTCGCGTGCCTCTTTGGCTTTTTTCTGGGCGTCTTGTTCTCGAAAGTGGGCGTCGTCCCATTCTTCCAGGGCGATCATGGAATGATCTTCTGTGGCCAAAGCCTCTTCAGCGCGAATCGCATCCACCCACTTGTCAACCCCTCTTTTGTACGCAAATCGCAACTGGTCCAGATTGGCCTTGTCCATGACCTGCTACAGTATGCTGGGCTAAGCGGCGCGGTCAATCGAGAAGCGCCGTTTTTACCAACCTTTAACATCTCTGGGACGGCCGGACGGTTGTCGCTCGCGGTCAACCGAACCGGATAATCGCGTCTTACTTCCCGCGTTTCCCGGTCCGCCTACCGGGTAGATTCTGGGAATTCTCTTCTCCAGTGGCGGCAGCGCCGGAAAAGGCGCATGCGGCTCGGTCTGATACCAGTATGCGACCGAAAAATAGTTGTCGGACCGATGATTGGCGTGGCCGTGCTCGATGGTCGCCCGCAATGACTTCGTGAACGGAATCGGCGAATCCAGATGAAAGCGGTAGACCGACGATCGGCCACCCGCGGCTTCCTGACCGACCACCGGCGCGCCGTACAGTCCGTACGAAAACGCACGCCCGCCAAAATCCCACGCGCCTAGGAAGTAATCTTCCGATCCCGTGCCGTTGATGGAAGGCGTCGTCTCGCCGTCGATGAAAAACATGTCGTCGCCTTCGCCCCACCATCCGTTCTGATTCGCAAGCACCGACATCGTCACCCCCACGAAATGCCCGCGCCCGGTCGCCTCCAGCCAAACATAATTGCCGTCTCCGTTCAAGTTCTTCTTGTCATTGACCCGCGAATCGTCGTTCGCACGCCAATCGTTTGTCCATCCTTGCGCGGGTGCGGCCTGCCGGTACTGCGCGTGAAAGTAAAGAGGATCGCCGGGAAGCAGCTTGTCGTACTTGCGGTAATCAACATTGAAATAGAATGCATCTACTTTCTGCGCCCCTTCGTTGGTGACGGTGATGCGGGCGTGCTTTGCAAACGGCATCGGGAAGAAACAATTCAGCGCTTTATCGGAGCCGACCGACAGAGGGATGGACTCATACGCGTGATAGTCTCCCAGGCCAAGCCCGAAGAAATCACCGATGGGTGCCTCGACGCTTGGACTCGGTTCACCGTCCCAGTACATGCGCAGCACGAGCGCTTTCAGATGCTGTGGATCGTCGCTCGCGACGGTGACCCACAGGTGCGTAACCATCCCCGGACCGGTGGCATCGAGCAGGGGGAGAGTTTCTCCCGGAGCGATCGTACGAAAATCGTCATTCCCGCCGGTGCGGTCGTAGCTCGAAGCCCGACGTTGGACGTAATCTCTGACCTGCGGGAGATCAGAGAGCCATGTCGAGGGATTCTGCGCCAAAAGCGGGAGAGCAAAAAGAAGGAAAAGCGGTGCGGTGTGCGGCATTTTCATGGGTCTCCTGGGGCCCGCGGGCAATAGTGCCCGCGCCACATTCACAGCGGTATATTCCCGTGCTTTTTCGGCGGGTTCCTGTCGCGCTTGGTTTCGAGCATGGCCAGCGCCTGGACCAGCTTCCTCCGCGTGTCGCGCGGCTGGATGACGGCATCGACGAAACCACGCTCGGCCACCACGTACGGATTTGCAAAGCGGTCGCGAAATTCTTCGATCTTTTCGCGCCGGACCTGGTCGCGATTCGCCGCTGCATCGAGTTCGTGTTTGTACACGATGTCGACCGCTCCCTCCGGCCCCATGACCGCGATCTCCGCGGTAGGCCAGGCATAATTCACATCGGTGCGGATGTGCTTCGACGCCATGACACAATACGCGCCTCCATAAGCCTTTCTCGTAATGACTGTGACTTTCGGCACAGTCGCTTCCGCAAAGGCAAACAGCAGCTTCGCGCCATGCTTGATGATGCCGCCATATTCCTGCGCCGTGCCCGGAAGAAATCCGGGAACGTCTTCAAACGTCACCAACGGAATGTTGAAACAATCGCAGAAGCGAACGAACCGCGCGCCCTTTACCGACGCGTTAATGTCGAGCGTGCCGGCGAGCACGGCCGGCTGATTGGCAACGATGCCAACACTTCGCCCATCGAGCCGCGCGAATCCAACGACGACGTTTTTCGCGTAGTGTTCGTGGACTTCGAAAAAATATCCGTCGTCGATGACGGAATGAATCACGTCTTTGATGTCATAAGGCAGGTTCGATTGCTCTGGAACAATCTTATCGAGAGCCGCATCGGCCCGGTCGATGGGGTCGGAGCAGGTTTTTCGCGGCGGATCATCGAGATTGTTCGACGGCATGAAACTGAGCAGTTCGCGCACCATGGAAAGACACTCGGCATCGTCATGCGCCAGAAAGTGCGCCACGCCGGAGGTTTCGTTGTGGGTCATCGCCCCACCGAGCTGATCTTTTGAGACCTCTTCGTGCGTCACGGTCTTGATCACATCCGGCCCGGTGATGAACATGTAGGAAGTCTGGTCGACCATCAGGACAAAATCGGTGATCGCCGGAGAGTACACCGCGCCTCCCGCGCACGGCCCCATGATGGCCGAGATCTGGGGAATGACTCCGCTGTACAACGTGTTGCGCAAAAAAATGTCGGCGTAGCCGGCCAGGGACATCACACCTTCTTGAATGCGTGCGCCACCAGAATCATTTAAGCCGACCAGCGGCGCGCCCATTTTTGCGGCGAGATCCATGATCTTAACGATCTTTGCCGCATTCGCTTGGGAAAGCGATCCGCCGAAAACCGTGAAATCCTGCGCGAACACGTACACGAGCCGGCCTTCGATGCGGCCGTAGCCGGTTACGAATCCATCGCCATAAATCTTTTGCTCGGCCATGCCGAAATCGTTCGAACGATGCGTGACCAGTTTGTCGGTCTCTTCAAATGTGCCGTCGTCGAGCAAGAACTCGATGCGCTCCCGCGCCAGCATCTTTCCTTCTTTGTGCTGTCGCTCGCGGCGCTGGGCGCCACCACCTTCTTCGGCGAGCCGGTCGCGCCGCTTCAGTTCTGTCACTTTTTCTTCGAGATTCATGAGCAACGATTATAGCCGCGGAAACGGTTGCCCCATCCTTGTCTCCGCGCTTTTTGCGGAGTCTGGCTGGGGACTTTGACTTCTTTGTCCAAACACGCGACAGGTTCTCCCCCTTGCTTACCTCACATGACTGTGCGTTAAACTGCCTTCAATGTCCCTCGCCGACCAAATGGGATTCAACTTCCGCCCGCCGGAACGGCGCGTGTGGAAGGTGCGCGACCTGGTTGCGGCCGTGCGCACCCACATTGAACGCGAATATTGCGACGCCTGGGTGGAAGGAGAAATCTCAAATTTTCGCGCTCCGGAATCCGGTCATCTTTACTTCACGCTGAAAGATGGTAACGCGCAGCTGCGAGTGGTGATGTTTCGGTCGTCGGCGCGGCTGCTGCGCTTTCGTCCCGCCGACGGGTTGCAAGTCCTGGTTCGCGGACGCATCACCATTTACGAAGACCGCGGCGAGTTACAGATTTCCGCCGAGTACATGGAACCGAAAGGCGCCGGATCACTGCAACTGGCGTTTGAGCAGCTTAAGGCCAAACTGCGGGCAGAGGGACTCTTCGCCGCCGAACGCAAGAAACCGATTCCGTCGCTGCCCACGCGCATAGGGATCGTCACATCGATACAGGCCGCAGCTTTGCGCGACATCCTCAACATTCTGGCGCGGAGACATCATTCGGCAAACGTTCTGCTCTATCCCGCGCAGGTCCAAGGCGAAGGCGCTTCGCTGGAAGTCGCGGCGGGGGTGCGTTACTTCAATCGGCAGCACAGCGCGGACGTCATCATCGTCGCGCGCGGCGGCGGTTCTGCAGAAGATCTCGCTGCCTTCAATGATGAAGGGCTCGCACGCACGGTCGCAAATTCCGAAATTCCGGTGATTTCTGCAGTCGGTCACGAGACCGATTTCACCATCATCGATTTTGTCGCTGATCTTCGTGCTCCGACGCCCTCGGCCGCAGCCGAGTTGGTCATCCGTTCCCGGCAGGAAATCGAAAATTTGACGGCTTCGCTCGAGGAGCGGCTGGCTCGCGCCACGCGCTATCGGCTCCTCGTGAGACGCCAGGCCTTGACCGAACTGGCACAACATGGCGCTTTTGCTCGCATGACGCAAGCCATTCATCAGCGCGAGCAGCGACTTGACGATCTAGCCCATCGCATGGAAGCCTCCGAACGCGAGCGTCTCGAATCGTTGCGGCGTCGCTTTGAAACGCTATCGGCGGCCATCCGTCATTACGACTTGCGCCTCGTGCTTTCGGGAACTCGCAAAGAGCTCGAAAGCTGGACCGCCGCGCTCGCCGCGGTGATGCGCAATGTTGTTTTGCAACATCGGGTGCGCAGCGAGCGTCTGCATACTGCTCTGGAATCCCTTTCACCACTTGCCATTCTCGATCGCGGATACGCGTTGGTCTTCGATTCCCAAGGGAAACTGCTGAAAGATGCAAGCCGCGTGGAGATCGGGGATGCGGTCTCCGCCCGTCTGGCGCGCGGTCAAATCGAGGCCTCGGTTAGGAAGAAGCAGGCGTAAACGTTTCCGGGCGCCATCCTTGAACAAATCCGCATCTGTACGCCGCGAAACGACCACGCGGTTCTGCTTTGCACGCGGATTCCTCCGTTACAATAGGTGTTGCGGCAAGGAGAAATCCTATAGGAGGAAACCGACGGTGATGCCGGTCTTTACGTCATGGCAGCAAGGCGTGTGGGCCGTGCTCGACATTGTCCTCGTCGCGCTGATCATCTACCAGGTTCTGGTCATGGTTCGCGGCACGCGCGCCGCGCCCATGCTCACGGGGCTCGCGGTCGTCGTCGTCGCGTTTTACCTGTTGCCCACAGAAAAGCTGATTACTCTGAATTGGGTCGTCAGCCACGTTCTGCCGTACGTTGTTTTTGCGCTGATCGTCGTCTTCCAATCGGAAATCCGCCACATGCTTGCCGATCTTGGACGGCGTTTTAGTTTTTTGCGAACAAGCTCGGCCGGCAGCGACGCCTATGACGACATCGTGCTGGCGGCGAATTTGTTTTCGCAGAACCAGACCGGCGCCCTGATCGTGATAGAACGCGAAATTGGATTGCGCACGCACATTGAAAGCGGCGTGCCGCTTGACGCGCGCCTCTCCTATGATCTGCTGGCAACCATCTTTCGCCCCAGCGCTCCGCTGCACGATGGTGCCGTGATCATTCAGAAGGATCGCATCGCGGCCGCAGCCTGTTTTCTGCCGCTTTCCATGAATCCGCTGCTGTCTACGCAACTCGGAACCCGCCACCGTGCCGCCATCGGAATCACCGAAGAGACCGACGCGATTGCCGTCGTCGTCTCCGAAGAGACGGGCGCGATCAGCCTGGCGCTGGGCGGGCGAATCGAGCGCGACCTGACGGCGGACCAACTCCGCGAGCGCCTTGGCACTGAGTTGCGCCGCTATATGGCCCCAGTCACCTTACCGACTCCTATCGCAACCCACGATGAGGCCGACACAATACTCGATTCCAGCCCCGAAGCCGCAGCCGAACCGGGAAAGCAGGCAGAACAACGGCCATGATCGGATTTTTCAAACGCTACGTGGTGCATAACTTTGGCCTGAAACTGCTGTCGCTGGGGCTGGCGGCAGGAATCTGGTTTCTGATCTCACCGGAAGAGCAGCCCGCGGAAGTGGCGCTGCGTGCCCCGGTCGTCTTCGATCATGTTCCGACTCAACTGGAGATCAGTAACGAACTGATTCCCGAAGCGCAGATTCGTGTGCGCGGGCCGGAGCGCGTGATTCGCGAGCTTCAACCCACCGAAGTTCACGCCGAAATCGACCTGAGCGATGTCAAAGCGGGCGAACGGACCTTCGACCTCACTTCGCAGGAGGTCCGGCACCCCAGCGACCTGAGGGTGGTACAGGTGCTTCCCAGCCAGCTGCACCTTTCCTTCGACACGAGGCTGACGCGTGACGTTGAGATTCGTCCACGCGTGACCGGAATTTTTGCCAATGGGGAGCAGATCGCGAAAGTCATGGCCGATCCACCGCGCGTCACGGTGACGGGCCCGCGTCGTCATGTTGAAAGGATCGATGCCGCGACCACCGATCCGATCGATGCGACGGGCACGCGCGGCAGTGCCGTGTTTACGACGAACGTGTACGTTTCGGATCCGCTGGTACAAGTTGCGCAAGCCGGATCGATCCGGGTCACGGTTATCGTGCAGACGGTCGGGATCCCCACCCCGCACTGATCTTAAGTTCTGCAGCTGGGGAAATCGGTTATCATCCTCAGTCTTCAGTTTTCGCATCCGAAGCTTCACATGAGTGAATCATCGCGCCAACTTTTTGGAACCGACGGCATTCGCGGAATAGCCGGCGAATTCCCGCTGACAAAGCAAAGCACATACCTGATTGGCCGGGCTCTCGGCCACGATCTGTGCCGCGTCGGGCAAAAACCTCAGGCCGTCATTGGGCAGGATACGCGCGAGTCGAGCAGCTGGATCGCCGACCGGCTCGCGGAGGGATTGGGCGCGGTTGGAGTGGAAGTCCACAGCGCCGGCGTCATCACCACGCCGGGGGTGGCCTATCTGGCGCGCTCCCGGAAATTCGATGCGGGAGTGGTGATCTCAGCCTCGCACAATCCCTGGACCGACAATGGCATCAAAGTTTTCTCGGGCGATGGATTTAAGCTGACCGACACTCGCGAACTGGCGATCGAGAAGGAAATTTTTGCCCTCTTGGAAAATCCGTCTGCCGCGGAAGACACTGCCCTTCGCGTTCCGCCACCCTCACTGCCCGGCGAGGCAGAACTGCGGCGTGCCTATATCGAGTCGCTGGCCGCCAGCATTTCTTCCGATCTGAGCAAGTTGCGCGTATTGGTCGATTGCGCCAACGGCGCGGCCACGGCGGAAGCTCCCGAGCTGTTTCGCTCGGTCGGCGTTCAGGCGAAATTTCTCAACATGTTGCCCGATGGCAGAAACATCAACGAAGGCTGTGGCGCGCTGCATCCGGAATTTCTTGGAAAGACCATCGCCCAGTGGCAAGAAAAATTCGACCTGGGCGTGACCTTTGACGGCGATGCCGACCGTGCCCTGTTCTGCGATTCGCAAGGCCACGTGATCAACGGGGACGCCGTGCTTCTCGCCGCGGCTCGCGATCTCGATGCGCAGGGCAAGCTGAAAGGCGGGATTGTTGTTGCCACCACGATGTCGAACATGGGACTTGAGATTGCGCTGAAAAAATCGGGCATCGGCATGTTGCGCGCAAGCGTTGGCGACAAATATGTGCTTGAAGAGATGCTCAAAATCGGGGCCACTCTCGGCGGTGAACAATCGGGGCACGTCATTTTTCGCGACGGCGACTCGACCACGGGCGACGGTCTGCTTACGGCGTTGCGCCTGATGGATATAATCGTCCGCAGCGGAAAGTCGATGGCCGGTCTGGTGAGCGATTTAAAAGTGTTTCCGCAGAAGATTCAGAATATCCGAGTACGCGAGAAGATCCCTTTTGCGCGGGTGCCTGCGGTGAAGTCAGCAATCGAAGTCGCCGAACGCGAGCTAGACGGCAACGGCCGCATCGTTGTCCGCTATTCCGGGACCGAAGCTCTCGCGCGAGTCATGGTCGAAGCCGAGTCGGAAGAGAAGATGCGGAGCATTACCGCCAGAGTGGCAGACGCGATCCAGGGCACGCTGGGCGCAAGCAAATCGTGAGCCGCGCAAAAATGCCATTCCAGGATTTGCGATGCTTCGCAAAGAGGAATTTGGCGAAATAGTCCGGATGGCCGCGCACACCATCGGCAGCAACAAGTTGCGCTCGGCGCTGACCGTACTCGGCATCGTCATCGGCGTGGCTGTCGTCATCGGGGTGTCGTCGATCGGCCGCGGACTCGACGAGAATGTGCGCGATCGTCTGGCCACGGTCGGACCGAATGTGATTTTTGTCTTTCACCTCGACCCCTTGAATTTCGGGCGAATGTCGGAAGAAATGCGGACCCGCAAGGAGCTGACCGTGGACGACGCCGATGCGCTTCGGGACTTGCCTCACGTCGCGGCCGTGTCGGTCGCACTGCGCGTCTTCAATCAGCAGTTCGGAACCGGCACCTATGCTGTCAAACATGAAGACCGGAAAGCCAAAAATACCATGCTCGAAGGCAACACGGCTTCGATGCTCGACGTAGAGGATCTGCCGCTGGCCAAGGGGAGATGGTTCACTGATTCCGACGACGCGCATCGCTCTCCGGTCGCGATCTTGGGCAGCGATACTACTGAGGAATTGTTTGGGAACCGGGACCCGCTGGGGAAGCAGGTCACGGTAGAAGGACAGATGTTCCAGGTCATCGGCACGTTAGGCAAGATTCAGTCCGTAGCCAACGCGGGAAAAGATCCTCTGAACAATCGGGTCATATTCCCGCTCAGCACCTTCAAAAAGCTGCATCCGGAGATGAAGCAGCACTGGATCGTTGTGAAGGCCACCTCCCACGAGGATATGGCCAAGACTATGGATGAGATTCGCGAAGCGCTCCGGCGCAGACGCAAGGTTCCATTCGACAAACCCGACAATTTCTCGATGTTCACAATTGCATCTGTCGGCGAAGTTTGGAACGAGATTACCGGCGGCCTGTTCATCGGCATGTTCGCGATCTCCAGCGTGGGGCTGATCGTGGGAGGGGTGGGGGTGATGAACATCATGCTGGTCAGCGTAACCGAGCGAACGCGCGAAATCGGCGTGCGCAAAGCGATCGGAGCGCGCAAGCGCGACATCCTGCTCCAGTTCACGCTCGAGGCGATCATTTTGACGGCGGTTGGCGGGATCATCGGCATTTTGGTTGGCGCGACTCTGGTGTGGGCGATTCCGGAACTATGGCCGTCTCTGCCGGCGCGCATGTCGATGTTCTGGGTGACATTCGGTTTCAGTTCGGCGGCCGGAGTCGGTCTTATCTTCGGCATCTATCCGGCGTGGAAGGCGGCCAACCTTGATCCCATCGA